>DATAPM010000211.1:0-2502 GCA_036265225.1 Vulcanimicrobiaceae bacterium | reverse complement strand
AATTTGAGCGCACGGGCCACGTGCGTTACGGCGCGATTGGTGGCGATACGCGCCACGAAGGTCCGCAACGAAGAGTCCCCGCGAAAAGAGGGCAACGCGCGCCATATTGCCAGGTAGACGTCCTGCACGAGCTCCTCAACTAGGTGGGCCTGGCGTTCATAGCTCAAGGCGATGCGCTTTATCATGGCGTGGTGCTCCCGCGCGATCTGATCAAACGTCTGCTGGGTCGGCATTGAGGCGAAAAACCGATTTCATCTTCAATTGCTGTAGCAATAGTCTCCGCGCAGCGCTTTCTCTTTCGCTAAGGCGCCGTGAGGAGCCCCTTTACCACGCGAACCGGCGTAGTGCTTGAATCTTGGCTCGAGCTGCAGGACAGCGCCGCTATGCGACTTGGTCCGCAGTCGTCGACTAGCGCGGCGCGGCCAGGACGATCCAACTCGAGATCACCTCGGCAGGGATTTTTTGGACGGCGTTGGAAGGCGCGAGCGGAATGGACCGGCGAGAACTTGAGGGTGGGTTACCCCCACGCGTCCACGTACCCCCAAAAGTTACCCCCAAAGAGCGAGGGTTGTAGTGATACGCCCTGGGACATCATGGACGCGAAAGGTCATGAAACCCGTGTCTACCTGCGGATCGCAGCGGATCAGCAGGACGTCCTGGCACATCCTGGGATCGAGTGGGACGGGTTTTTCTGCAGGCTAGGAGCGACTCCGCATAGCGGCCTCCGAGCCGCACCAATACTACTACCAAGTCGAATCGTCGCAACAGTTACCCCCGCGGTTACCCTCCTCTCGCAGCTTTGAATCGTGGGCCCGCAACGTCGCCCAACGACGGAGCGTGTCAACGCTAGGTTACCGGTCAGCTTACGGAACAACTAACCACTTGTTGACCGCGATCTAAAGCCGAAGCCCGACCTGGCCGGCCACGGCGATCATTGCGAGATAGCCGACCACGGTCGCGATCGTGGCGACCAAGAGACTCGGGTAGAAGCCGTGGCCGCGGTTCAGAAGGAACGGCAGCACGACGAAGAGTAAGAGCGACGGAATCACTAACCAGAACACGCTCCTGCTCAGGGCGGCCACGCGCACGACGTCACGGCTCTCCGAGTACAGCCAGATCATCGCGAGCACCGAAGTGATCGGTACCGACGCGAGGACGGCGCCGAGGAGTGTGCTCCGCTTCGAGACCTCCGAGATCAGAACAACGAGCACAGCCGTGACCGCGACTTTGATTGCGTACTGCATCATGCCGAGCTGTCCGCCTCTCGCTCGAAGTTTCGCCCGGCACCAGCCGATTGAGACTGGGCGAAACTCCGCCGCCTCAGCACAAGGCCGGATACGGCGGGTAGCACGAACAGAGTCAACGCTGTGGAGGTAATGAGGCCGCCGATCACGACTGTGGCAAGCGGTTTTTGCACCTCAGCTCCGGCGCGCGTCGCAAGTGCCATCGGCACGAAGCCGAGCGAAGCGACGAATGCCGTCATCAGCACCGGTCGAACGCGCTCGAGCGAGCCGTCGACGATCGCAGCCGCAGCGTCGCCGGCCGTCTGCAGCTTGCGGCGAATCGAGGCCATGAGCACTAGCCCATTGAGCACCGCAACGCCGGAGACTGCGATGAACCCCACCGCGGCGGATACCGAAAACGGGATACCGCGCAGCGCGAGCGTGAACACACCGCCCGCGATCGCGAGTGGGACAGCCGTGAATACCACCAACGACAAAGCAACGCTGCGCAGTGCCATGTAGAGGGTCGCCAAGATCAGGATCAGGCAAACGGGAATCACTATTTCCAAGCGCGCCTTTGCGGCCTGTAGATTCTGGAACTGCCCTCCCCATTCGAGCCATGATCCGGCGGGGATCCTAACCTCGCGATCGATCAACGCCTGCGCCTCGGCGACGAACGAGCCAATATCACGGCCGCGCACGTTCGCTTGTACATATACGCGTCGTTTGCCGTTGTCTCGGCTGATTTCGTTCAAGCCTTCCGATGTCTGAAAGCTCGCCACCTGTCGCAACGGAACGGCGCCCCGCACTGTGCCCTCGACGGCCGGCAACATGACCGGCAACCCGCCGATCGAAGCCACATCGTTACGCTGTGCGTCGGGCGCCCGTACGACGATCTGGAAGCGCTTGTCACCGGAAAAGAGCAACCCCGCCGGCCGGCCGCCGAGGGCCGATTCGACCGTCGCGGCGACGGACTCCATGGTGAGGCCGAAGCGCGCAATCGCCGCGCGATCGAACCGGATGTCGAACGTCGGGAAGCCGTGCGTCTGCGCCACGCGCAAGTCGGCCACACCCGGCACCTTGCTCAGCTGCGCCGTAATCTGCACCGCAGTTGCCGTCATTTGATCGAGATCGTCGCCATACACTTTGACAGCCACGTCGCTGCGTACGCCGCCGATGAGCTCGTTGAAGCGCATCTGAATCGGCTGCGTCACGTCGTAGGCATTTCCGACGATCGATTTGGTCTTCTCCTCGATCCGCTGGATCACGTCAGCCTTCG
>DATAPM010000210.1:0-9594 GCA_036265225.1 Vulcanimicrobiaceae bacterium | reverse complement strand
CAAATATCGTACGACAAGGGCAAGATGGACGGCTTCGACAAGGCGCCGTTTGGCAACGGATATCCGGAGTGCACCTATCCGTACCAGTACACCGATCCGGCCGAGATTCAACCCTACTGGATCATGGCGCAGCAATATACGCTGGCCGAGCACATGTTCACGACGCAGGGCAGCGACAGTTTCACCGCCCATCAGAACTTGATTCGCGGCAACTCCGTCGTGCAGAGCGGAGAGGCGATGATCGATCTTCCGACCTGCTCGGGCAGCAACTGCTACTGGGGCTGCGACGCGCCGCACGGCACGAAAACCCACCTCGTGACCGAGAAAAACGTGTACGTGAAGGGGCCTGCTTCGGGGCCCTTTCCCTGTTCCAACCAGTACAAGTTGAGTTATCTTACACTACGCGACCTGCTTGACACCGCCGGCGTCTCATGGCGGTACTACGTGCCCCCAAGCAGTACCAATTATGGTAAGTTATTGAGCGCCTTCGATGCCGTCGCCGCGGTGCGCTACGGGCCGGAGTGGACCGACGGCCACATCTCTGCTCCCGAAACCAACATTTTCGACGACATCGATAACGGCTCGCTGCAGAACGTATCGTGGGTGATTCCCGAGGTCAACAACTCCGATCATCCTTATACTTCCCAGGATAATGGCCCGGAGTGGGTGGCCAGCGTGGTCAATGCGATCGGCGAGAGCCAGTATTGGGGGTCGACCGCGATCGTCGTCGTCTGGGACGACTGGGGCGGTTTCTACGACAACGCCAAGCCGCCGATCAAGAACTACGGCGGCCTGGGGTTCCGCGTCCCGGCGATCGTCATCTCACCATACGCCAAACCGGAATACATCGCCACGACGAATTACGAGTTTGGCAGCATCTTACGGTACATAGAGGACAACTGGAATCTCGGTCAGCTGGGTACGACGGATAGTCGCGCTAAGAGTATCATCGGGTGTTTCAACTACTCCCAGTCGCCGATACCCTTTCAGACGATTCCATCGTCCAAATCGAAGTCGTACTTCTTGCACGAGCGGCATTCGTACGAAGCGCCCGACACCGACTGGTAGCGAAGCATTCCTCTCCGACCCCATAAGGAGCACCGGGTATGCGATTTCTTCCACCGACTGTAATTGGTCTGGCGGCCGGCTTCGCGATCCTCGCCTCGGCTAGTGCGGCGGCGCCGCAAGGCTACACGGGCAGCTGGCCCGTCACCGTAACCCATTCGCAGCATAGCGATGGGACTTATTGCCTCACCCTCAAGGACGGCGGGAGCGAAGGCTTTCGGCATAGCGGCTTCGCGACGCTCGTCATCGGTAGCACCAAATTTACGTTCGGCACGTTCCAAGTGATCAACCGCACCCTGGTTGCAACCATCCAAGCGCAGGGCTACGGTCAGAACGCAGGCTTGGTGTTCGTTGCCTCCGCTAGCCACGGCAACATCAACAAGGGCGTCTTCGAGGATGTCTACGGCGGAGAAGATTTTGACTCGGGAGCGTTGGCGTTCGGCATGCGCAACGGCTGCTGATCGTTCGTGAAGCGGCCGGCACTTAGTAGTCGTCGTCAGGGCTGCGATCGTCGGTTTGGCTGAGGAAGTACCCCTTTGATCGTCGCCTCGGAATCGGGACGAACTTGCGCGGGCTGGAACCAAAATCGAAAGGATCGGCGAAGTTGTTGGCGCGCTCGTCGGTGGTGTCGAGCGACGTCAGCTTGAACGTTGCCTCGATAAACTTCAGAATGCTTCCGAACTCGTAGGCCGTGTGCGAGACATATCCTTGCTTGGCGTACGGTGAGATAACCAGCAGCGGGACGCGAAAACCGTCTTCATACGAATTGTAAACCGTTGGCGTGACGTGGTCGTACCAGCCGCCCCAATCGTCCCAAACGACGAAGATGGCGGTAGACTTCCAGAACTTACTCTCTCCGACCGCATCGACGATGGTGGCAACCCAATCGGGTCCGCTGCCATTGGTGTCGCCGGCGTGATCGGACGCCAGGGCCGTCGGCGTGACAAAGGTGACATCGGCGAGCTGGCCGGCCGCCACGTCTTTGAGCACGCGAGACGACGGCCAAATAACGTTTTTGTAGGTGGGGCTCGCCCAGATCGGCTCAATGGCGTCCACGGCGTGCCATTGGCCCGCGCCCGAGCGTGCTTGATAGTAACGCCACGTAACGCCGGCATCATTCATTTTCTCCATGATCGAACGACGCTTAAAGCACGGATAGACTAACGGGCCATTCCCTCCCAACTCGTTAATCGTTGCGACTCTCGCGTTGCGTACGGAATCACAGCCGCCTTGTTTGCCGATTTTTTGCGGGTCGGAGACGTTCTCGGCGGCTTTAATCGTCGAGCCGTCGGCGATGATCGAGGTTCCGCTAACGACATATTGGTGGGCCGGAAAGCTAGGGCCCTGATTCGTCTGGAACATGTGGTCGCCCAGCACGTACGAGTGCGCCATCTCCCAATATGGCTTGACTTCGTCTTTCGGCACATAAGAATATGCCGCCACGCCACGAGTGGGGCACTTCGTTCGCATCCGTAGAAGACAATGCACGTGCTCTCCGCTGAAACCGTTCATCTTGCCGCGGTTATAGTCGGCGAGCCATGCCGTGTGGCGGTGCGACAGATCGTATGGGGCGGTTATGGAGACGGGGCTTAAGGGAACCCTTTGGCCCCGGACGTTCTCTCCCGAGCGCACGGTATCCGCACCGGGGAAGCCGTTGAAAAGATTGTCCACGGTACGATTCTCTTGAATGATAACGATGACATGGGTTATCCGATTGCCCTGCTGCGGCGCCATGGCAAGCGGCTCCCCCTGAGCGGCGCTTTGCGCCGGCGGCGGTAGAACGGAGTTGACGGCGGGGTTCGCGGCCGAACCACAGCTTGCGGCGGCAATCGCAAACACAAGGCTGATGCTACGCCGTAAGTTCCTGGACACGCTTTATCTCCTCGCGATGAGCTTGTCGGTGAGCTAATCGTGGAGTCTCCAACGCTGGGCTGCTCTCGTTCTACGTCCCATTTCGGGCCGCCTCCGGGACCGAAGCCGGCTGTCGAGGCGGTAGCGTTTAGCGCGGCCCATAAAAATAGATAGCTGGCCGCAGCAGCGGCCGGCTATTGGCTCTTACTTTAGACTCTTCGTCTGGTTAGTGGACGGGGCCTGAGTCTTTGACGAGCTTCAGCTCGATCAGGTCGTTGTTGTAGACGTTGTGCTGCGGAAAGTGCGTGCGCACGTCGCGAACGACCACCGGAATCTTCGCCGCCGGATCGTAAGCGATGCGCTGCTTCGACGTAGCCTTTAAGTAACGGCCGCCTTGCTGCGTGAGCGTGCCCGTCGTCGTAATGAGCACCGCAGGCGCGGCATTGGCGATGGGGCCTTTACCCTGGAACTGAAAAGAGCAGTTCCACGTGTAGGGATTGCCGGCAAAACCGTTGGCGCCGGGAATGATGGCAGCGTATACCGTGTAGTTCGCGCTCCAGCTGTTGCTTGCGTGGGCGCTGAGTTGCTTAAAGAGCCCGCGCGCTACGAGCGGGAAAATCGTCAACTGCATCGGTGAGAGCGCGTACGGCATCTGCGAGCACTTTACCGTTCCGCTCGAATAAACCTCACAGGTGTTTCTGGCGCGCGGGCGCACCGTGTTCCACCACGAGTCGGTTCCCGTGACCATGTAACCGCCGTCGGCCTGAGGGCCCTTGATGTCGAGGGTCGTGGTCCCCGTTCCGTTGCCGGAGCTGGCGACGGGGGTATTGTAGCCGAACTGGTAGACCAGCTCGCGCGACACGCCGCTGGGCGCGTGCCCGTTCGCGGGCGGGGCGGTCTGCGCGCTTGCGGCCGTCTGCGCGCCGAGGACGATAAGAGCCGCGGCAAGCAGCCCAAACTTGTTCACAATGAGTACCTCCAGGGTGGATCAATCCGTTTGCGAAGTCTTCGTCGGCGGGAACCATGCGCCTGGCGGGCGTGACGCCGGGCGATACCGTTCGTCATGGAGGGGCGAAGAGAACTTCAAGCTTCTTCAAAGTTTGGCTTATTTGCGCTACGATCGCCGGCGTTTCGGGTTGTCGGACCGATGGGGGATCGCGTGGATGGCGGCGGTCGCGGCGGAGGTGCGCCACGTCGGGTGGCAGCGGGCGTAAAAAGCGGAGATTTCTTCGGGTTCGCTGGTCGGCAAAACTGGAAGCGACGAGCCATGCCTAGTCGTCATTTCTTGGGGACAACAATAGGCAAAAGGGGCAGCGGGTGACGTGAAGCGAAATCGAGGTACTGTGGAATACAAAAAATCCATCGAGGACGTCAAGAAGGCCCTTGATTCCGTGAAGCAGGTGACGCGCTCGCCAGCCGTCACCGATCAGAGCCCCGGCGTGCGGGCCAGTCGTGCACTCAAGCGTCTCGAAAAGGTCGCGACAACCGCTTAGGGTTGTTCAACCGGCGGCCACCACCAAAGCCCCGCTACTGGAAGGCGCTGCTGGTTACGGCGTTGTTCCTAGCACCGCTAACGTACTTCGTTCATTTCTTCATCCGAACGCCCCCCGTTGCGTGGGCGTTTCTGTTTACCGGATTGGCACTCGCGTTTTCGGCGGTAATTTATGCGCGCATGCAAAATGACTGGCGTGCGCTAGGCACGATGAACGTCGAAGACATTCATCGGCGCACGACGGTCAAACGGAACCTACACATCAAACTTCATCCAGCTTGACCGGCCGCAGGTTGCCATCAAGGCGATCCTGCAGGTAGTCGCGCTAACGCAATCTACCGGATCGCCTTCATGCGCGGGGCTTTAGCCCTTTTTACACATCGGTTCGGCTGCTGCGGGCGCCTCGGTCCCTAAGTGGACTTCCCATTTCTTTCCCTTCGAATCGGCCTCGAACTTTGTGGGGATCGGCAACGGGAACGACGGGCTTACGACCGTGCACGTGTACAGCGACTTCTGGGCACAAACCCCGCTTGGGGCCATTTCCATGACCGTAAAGTAGCGGTGCATGTGCATGCTGATCGGGGACGAGACGATGCGCGCCATATAGCATTGGTTCGGCAGCGCGACTTGCGCTTGGACCACGAACGTCGACTTGCTGTTAACGCCGGCAACGACGCTGTTGGCGGTTGCTTTTTGCCACGACCCCGTTGCTGCCGAGGCAATCGAGGGCGTAAGAACGAGCAGCGCGATGGCTGCATAACGAATATAGTGCATGGGGACGTTTTTAGGACAAGCGGCCCCTTGTTCCCTCTGCAATGGCCTCGGTTTATGGCCGCCCTTCGACTCCGCGCCTGCGGGCGGTGCGCTCAGGGTGACGGTTAGGTTTTGCGGAACTGGTCGATGGCTAGGGCGCACTGCGACGCAAGGCCGCGTGCGATGTCGTCGGCGGCCGTGCTAAAAAGCACGGCGCTCTGCTTGTCGGCGGTAATCATGCCGATCTCATCGTCGCCGACCATGACCGGCGTGCAAAGGACGGCGCGATACGGCGGCTCCTTGCCGCCGCGTGTGTTCAAATACGATGGGACGTTGCGAACGTCGGCCTCGTTGAAGCGCCGCCGCTCCAAAAACGCTTCGCCGATCATGCCTTCGCCAACGGCGTAGCTTTGCTTGGTCGGCGGCTCTTCGTTGCTGTAGAAAAACTCCAGCAGTTTAGTTCCGGGGTCGTACATCCACAGCGCGATGCGGACGTCGTCGTCGGGGTCTTCGCTTAGGTAGTTCTTTGCCTCTCCCATACGGTCGCGCAAATAGTGCGCCAGCAGCGTGGCTCGTTCGTCGTCGTCGGCGGCTTTGCTCAGCAAATCGATGTAGAGCATCGCCGAGGTCGACCAGTTCTGTACCAGGTTGGCGTAGTCTTCGATGGTGCTCTCGAGCTCTTCCGCGCTCTCGCGCGCTTCTTGGCGTAGCTCGAGTGAAACGTCGCCCAGCGTAAGCTTACTGATTCCCGGCAGAATCGCGGCGACTGCGATCAGTCCGAGCCATCCGATGTCGACGGCGTCGAGCACGGGCCAGTTCTGCGCTTTGGTGCTCGGATGAAGTGGAAAGGCGTGGAAGATAGCGCCGAGCAAGCCGGCGAGGCCGAGCGTCACCTGCGCCACCGGCAGGTAGGCTCGCCAACGCGTCTCGTCGGTGTAGGCGCTCACACCGGGGCCTTACACGAAGGCGGTGGAATAAACCTCGCGTGAAGGCGATCGCGCGCATCCTTTTGGTGTTTGTTTTCGCGAGCCTCTACTTGGCTCTGGCGATTGCCGGTTTCGGCGGTGTCGTCGCCTTCTTCTCGGATACGGCGATGATCGCACTGACCGGCGTCTTTTTCGCGTTTTGCGTGGTGGCGTACTTTGCCGGTGGCAGCGTGAACCCGGGTGTGCGCGAGGACCGGGCCAATCGTTGGGTCATTTGGGTGATCCTGATCGTCGCGCTGATTGACGCATATGTTCCGGCATGGTGCGACCGCCACGAATTCTGGACGATCGACGGCGAGACGACTCGCTGGCTCGGCGTGGTCCTGATCGTGCTCGGCGGAACGCTGCGGATTCTGCCGGTCTTTATTCTCGGATATCGCTTTAGCGGGCTGGTTGCAATTCAGCCCGGGCATCAGTTGAAAACTAACGGATTGTATGGTGTCATCCGCCATCCCAGTTACTTGGGATTGCTTATCACCATGTTCGGGTGGGGACTTGCCTTTCGCTCGTGGATCGGCGTGCTGATCGGGCTGCTCTTCGTTCCAATTATCGTCGCACGGATCGTCTCTGAAGAACGGCTGCTGCAGTCGCAGTTCGGCGCACAGTACGATGCGTACCGCGCGCACACGTGGCGGCTGATTCCGCGCGTCTATTAGGCGTTACTTTCCCTGCGGCTGCACGCAGGGGCCGCGCTCCTGCAAATTTCCGATCGGCACGATGTGAAACGCGTAGCCCGGACCGACGGTAATGTTGGTACCGTTGACCGCTTCGGTGGCGACGATGCCGCCGCCGAACGGGATGGCGCGCAGTCCCATTTGGAACACCGACGGATCGTGCGTAAGGATGGAGGCGTCGGCGGGGTCGCCGGCGATCTGAACTTCCTGGCCGTTGACGAGCAGGAAACGCGGTTCCAGTACGACGATCCCATTACGTGTGCGGTTGCTGGCCGGAATCGCGTTGAGCACGACGCCGTAGCCGAGCGTCCCCGAAGGAAATTCGAAGCCGTTGCTCGAGACCGCGGCGCTGGTCTTAAACTGAAAGACCTGGCCGGAGAAGCCTTCGGCCGAGTTCACCGTCGTGAGCATCTCGGCGGGGATTAACGGATAGCACTGCAGCGCCGCATTGGCGCGGGCCGGAACCGCCGCAAGGGCGAGCGCGGCGAAGAGCACGAGCGGCAAGAACTTGAAGCCTTTACGCATTGGGGCCTCCGTGGGACGTAGCAATCGGACGCTTATTAGGATATAATCCTGCGGTCGCCTTCAAAGTGTGAGGAGTTTTCAACGTGAGCGAAGATGCCGTCATGAAGATCTCGGAACTGCTGCATCAGGTCGGTGAGGTGCATCACGTGGTGTTTGCCGACACCGACGGCAACGACGACGATTGGGCCACCTTTTATTCCGACTGGCTGCTGCACCATTCCGAACTACCGCAACTGCTCGGCCACGTGCCGGTGCGCAGCCATCTCACTCGCGATTTAGTGGAGCTCGACGAACAGTTCGCGGCTACGAGTCCATCGGATCCGTGGCCGGCGTGGTACGCGCAGCGGCTGATCGCTAAATATCGCTAGCTTGGGCCGAAGGCACGGCTAGCATCAAATCACCGGACGCTTCCAGCATCGTCGATGTGCTTCGTACCAACATCTGTTCCGGACACTTCTACTAGCGGGGCAACTTCGAAGATCAGATCGAACGTCTGCCCCGTCTTTGCTCGCGCAAACTTTTCAAGCGCATCGACTTGGCTACGCGTAACCGGCTCGCTCGAGCGAACTGTCAACGTTACAAGCGGAGGCGCGGCGAGCCAATTAAACTCAGTGTCCACGAGATGAACGCGGTGGAACGTTTGTGTGTTACTTATAAGCTCGTGCCTCAACGCATATTCCAGTCGAGATTGACGCAACAGAGAAAAGAGGCTCAACGCTAGCGGAATCGCGAGAACCGCGATCAATGTGACCGCAACGGCGTAGGCGCGGCCGGCATGACGATGGAGCCTGAAGCCCGCAATTCCATAGACCGCCATACAAGCGGCCGTGATTCCGAGGAGGTTCGTGACGTAGAGCAGCGTCGCGCCTAATGCGAGTCCGGCTCTTCCATGGGCGAGCTCTATGCCGATCACGCACAACGGCGGCATCAACGCGACAGCAATGGCCGTTCCGGCAAGTGACGCCGAAACAGCCGGGCGGACCCTGGCAAACCCACAAACCACTCCGGCGGCCAGGCCGATGCCCAAGTCCAGAAGCGTTGGTCTCGATCTGGCGAGAATCTCCGGGCTAAGGTTGGGAAGCGCGACTAGCCTCGAAAGAAGCGCGGATAACAATACGGCAGCGAAAGTCCCGGCGAGAAGAGTTAATGAACTCGCGCGAAGCAGGCTGAGCCGACCCTCGAGCGCCCCATATGCAAAAGCCTGAATAGGTGAAATGAGCGGCGCTATGATCATGGCGCCAATTATCACTGCCGAGTTATTTACCAATAGACCAAATGTTGCGATCGTGCAAGACGCCAGAAGTAAGACCGCAAAGTTCACACTCAGGAGGCTATCTGGAGTAAGCGCACGCAGCATTGAGTCTTGCTTCGCCGCATCGGCGGCCGTAATTCTAAACATCCGTAACATCTAACTCTTCATCTCTCTCCTGAACAATTATCGAGGCGCAACTAACTCGCGAAACACGCCCGGCGGCGATCCGGTGATGCTCTTGAAGGCTCGCGTTAGGTGGCTTTGATCGGCGAAGCCGCAGGCGCCGGCTATATCCGCCAGCGAGGCGGTGGCGTCGACCATTTGGCGGCAGGCCTGCTGAATGCGAACCCGCGTCAGGTACTCGCCGACGGTAATGCCTTCGTCGAGACGGAAGCCCCGTGAGAGCGACGCGGGATGGATGCCGATGCGCCTTCCGAGTTCGTCCAGCGAAATGCTGCTTGCGTACTCTTGGCGTAGCAGACGTTTCACGTCGTTGACCCAGGCTCGTTGTGGACGGTCGCCGTCAACTAGCCGCAGTGCGATGCCGAGCATCTCCGCGACGATAGCGTCCACCTCGAAGACGTCGTCGAGCTGGTCGTGCAAGAAACGCTGCAGCAGCCCGACCGCCAGCCAGACCGCCTCGCCGTGCTGCAGCTCGAACCGCCAGGCCGAGGTGTCGAAGAGATGGCCGACGCGATCTTGCCACTCGGCCTGAAACTCGATGGCGAAGAAACGCTCCGGACCGAGCACTTCGTCCGAATGTACGAAGCCGGCAGGATGAAATGCGATGCTGAAGGGCTCGTATTGAATCGTTACGCCGTCGCGCGTTTCGCGATAACCGCCGGCAAAGGGCAATAGAAAATACGACAATGCGTGTTCGTGTACGCCGATTTTGCGGGCCCGGTCGTGATAGACGACTGAGAGCAACGCACCCCCGATGGTTTTCGAACGCTCGACTTGGCCATACCACTGGCCGGGTTTGAGTTTCTCGATCAT
>DATAPM010000209.1:0-7030 GCA_036265225.1 Vulcanimicrobiaceae bacterium | reverse complement strand
TCGATGCGGACGATCTGCATCCCGCGAGAAGACGGCCCCTGGAGCACGTTCGGCACCGCGCGTATGGAGTCCAAACAGGCACCGTTCTCCAGCGGCGGTTGAAACTGCACTCCGGGGGGCGGCGGCACGGCGACGGACGGCGCGGGAGACCCCTCCGCCGGCGCAGGCGTCCCTTCCATCGGCTCCGGCGCCGGTGCGGGCGACGCCTTGGGAGCCGGAGCGAGCGAAGCTACGGGCGCCGGCGCAGGCGAAGCCTGCGCAACGAACGCGGTCAACAGCGTGACAACAAATGCAGCCATTGCGAACATGCACGCAATCTTCGCACTGCGGTGCCGCGCATCATTCGGAGAAAGGTGTTAGGCCCGTCGTAACCAAGCCTGCGCTCATAACGTTGCACGACTCGAAGCTTTTGCGCCGGTTAGGAAGTCGCGACGCCGCCCTCATCGTTATGGGAGGTATCGTCGGCTCGGGCATTTTTATGAACCCGTCGGTCGTCGCGCGCTTTGTCGGCAGCGGCTGGCTGATCATGGGCGCTTGGGTGGTAGGCGGCGTGATTGCGTTGCTGGGCGCGGGGATCTTCGCGGAACTCGCCGCCCGCCGTCCCGACGACGGCGGGCTCTACGCGTATCTGCGCGACGCATTTCATCCGGCTCTGGCATTCGTCTTTGGCTGGACGCTGCTTTTGGTTTCGCAAAGCGGCGGAATGGCCGCCGCCGCGGTTACGTTCGCGCGTTACTTCGATACGCTCAGCGGTACGCACTCGTCGAGCGCCGCCGTGGCAGTAATTGCCATCGTGGCCTTCACGGCAATCAACGCGCTCGGCGTTCGCACGGGGACGACCACACAGAACGCGTTCATGGCACTCAAGATTCTGGCAATCGCTGCGTTTGCCGCAATCGGCCTTTTCTTCGTGCATGCCTTCGTACCGGCGGGAGCGGCACCGGGAGTGCCCGCCGGCATCGGCGCCATTGGGCTCGCGATGGTGCCGGTGCTCTTCGCTTACAGCGGCTGGCAGACGTCGAGCTTTATGTCGGCCGAGCTGCGCGACCCGCACGCAACGCTGCCGCGTGGATTAATCGTCGGCGTGCTTGGCGTCGTGCTGCTCTATTTGGCGGTGAATGCCGCCTGCCTGCGCGCGCTCGGCCCCGGCGCACTGGCTGCGACGACTACGCCGGCCTCCGACATCGCGGCCATCGCCTTCGGCCCAATCGGGAAGTGGATTATGGCCGGCGTGATCGCGGTATCGACGCTCGGCTTCTTGAGCAACCAGATCCTCACCTCGCCGCGCGTTTACTTCCAAATGGCTTCCGACGGCACATTTTTCAAACAGCTTGCCCGGGTCAACGCGCGCACGCACGCACCGGTGCTGGCAATCGTGCTGCAGGGAATCGTCGCCGTCGTCATCGCGCTCTCCGGACGCTACGATCAAATTCTCAACTACGTCACCTGTAACGATTATATTTTCTTCGGTCTCGCGGCCATCGCGCTGATCGTTTTTAGGCGGCGCGACGCGCACGATCCCGGCGCGCCGAAGCCGGTCTTCCGGATGCCCGGACATCCCTTTACGACGGTACTCTTTCTGGTCGCGGCCTGGTTCATCGTCGGCGACACCGTCGTGAAGTCGCCCCACGACACCGGCATCGGGATCGTCATCCTGCTCACCGGCCTTCCGGTCTACGCGCTCTTCGTTTGGCGGCGGCGCACGTCAACCACCGATGCGCCGTGAGCAAGGCTCTGCGCGTCGCCGTCGTAGCCCTGCTCGCGCTCCTTGAGATCGCCGGCGCAACCGCTTCGATCGCCGCATATCGCGCGCCCTCGGGCATCTACGGATTTCTCACCGATAAGAACTCGCTCGCCATAACGTCGGTGGCACCCGGCTCACCTGCGGGGTTGGCCGGCATTGCTGCTGGCGACCGGCTGAACTATTCACGCCTTTCGCTGCGCGCGCGAAAGTATGCGCTGCTTCAAGAAGAAGTGCCGGCGTTCGCGCCGATCTCGCTCCAAGTCGCCCGCGACAACGCGTCGCGCGCGGTTATCCTGCGAGCCTCGTACGTGCTTGCCGTCGCGCCGATCGTACGCTTGACCGCGGCGCTAGCCGGCTTGGCGCTGGGCATATTCGGTCTTCTGCTGGTCCTGTCGCGGCCGAGTCGCATGACGTGGGGATTTGCTTTTGCGGCGCCGCCGCTGCTGATTCCGATCAGCGTCGTGTTCTGGTCGCAGCAGGCTCAAACCACCGCGGCCTTTGCGTGGGATGTGGGCGTTTCGCTTCTTTACGCCGCTCAAGTCACCGGAGCAATGATCTTCGCCGCGCGTTTTCCCGGCGACCGGCCGCGCGGCGTCGCACGGGCTATCGATCGTCTCGCGCTTCCCGTGGGTTTTGTCCTAGCCGCGATCTATCTTTACGTCGTTCTGGCGTTGCGGCTGTCGAATGCGCCGCCGGCCGGATGGATTGCGATTGCCTATTACGGCATTATCGTCCCCGCGATCGCGGCGCTGGCAGCCTTGATCTCGACTTTTGCTACCACGCCGGGAGACGTGCGCTCGCGTCTCGCACCGCTGATGGGGGCCTTCGTCTTCTTGATCCTCGCCGGCGTGCTCCACCAGCTCGACACGGCACTCACGAGCGACGCAACCGTGCTGATCGCCATCAGCATGGCGTTCTATGCGTCGCCGGCGCTCGTCGCCGCCGCCGTTGCCTACGGCGTCGTACGCCATCGCGTCATGGACGTCAACTTCATCGTCAGCCGCACGCTCGTCTACACGATCTTGACCGTTTCTGCGGCGGCACTCTTTACCTCCATCGAGTTTGTTTTTGGCAAAGTCTTGTCCAGCCGCGGCGTCGCCATCGTGTTGGAGATCGCCGCCGCAATCGGCATCGGCCTCTCGCTCGACGTCTTCCATAAAAAGCTCGACGGCTTCATCGATCAAGTACTCTTTCGCCGGCGCCATCTCGCCGAGCGCCGGCTCAACGACGCGGCGCGCGCGCTGCCGTACGCTACGACGGCGGACGCCGTTGACGACGCGCTCGTGGACGAGGCGTCTGAAGCGCTGGAGCTGGCCTCGGCGGCAATCTTCCGTCACGATGGCGACGGCTATCGTCGCGTGCACGCTCGAGGGTGGAACGACGGCGAAGCGACCGCGCTCGGGGCAAACGATCGCCTCTTGCTGCGCCTGCGCAACAATCTCGAACCACTCGATCCCGAAGAGATCGCGTGGCGCACCGCTGGCGTACCCGGAGACTCGCGCGCGCCGATCTACGCCGTGCCCGTCGTCGCCGAACGCCGCCTCGAAGCGATCGCGCTTTACGGAGGACACACCCACGGCGAGGGGCTCGATCCCGACGAACGGCGCTGCTTGCGCGCGCTCGCGCAAGCGGCAGCCGAGGCGTACGAACATCTCGCGTCGACGGAGTTACGGCAACGGCTAGCCGGCTTGGAAGCCGAGAACGCATCGTTGCGCAGCCTCGAGCGTAAGCTTACCGAGCTTCTCGGCAGGCGGCTTCAAGAAAGCTGACGACGCGTGGCAGCGCCTGCGCCGCGCCTTCGCGTATCGTGCAATCGACGCGATCGCTGATTGCCGTCGCTTCCGGATTGATTTCCGCGACGAAAGCGCGCGGATTGTAGTGTGTCGCTAAGGCCGCGGCGGGATAGACGACGGCGCTCGTACCGATGACGATGATGACCCCGGCGCGCGATGCCGCGGCTCGCGCTCGAGTCCACGCCGCCGGCGGCAACGCCTCGCCGAACCAAACGATGTCGGGGCGCAACCGGCCGCCGCAGTCGTGCTCGATCGCATCGAGCGCGAGTCCTTCCTCGGCCAGCGGTTGGCGCACGCCGCACCGCGTGCAGCGCGTTTCACGCAAGCTTCCGTGCAGCTCCACCACGTTACGCGAGCCGGCGCGCAGATGCAACGAGTCGACGTTCTGCGTCGCTAGGGTCAAATCCGGAACGAGATTCTCGAGTTGCGCCAGCGCGAAGTGGCCGGCATTGGGCGCCGCACGGGAGTGCGCGGCCTTGCGCTCGTTGTACCACGTCCACACCAAGACCGGATCGCGCTCGAAACCTTCGGGCGAGGCCAGCTCTTCGACGCGATGCGTCCGCCACAAACCGCCGACGCCGCGAAAGGTCGGTAAACCGCTCTCGGCCGAGATCCCCGACCCGGTCAACACCAGAACCGAGGACGCGTCACGCAGCGCCGCGATCAAACCTTCCATCACGAGTTCACGGCGGCGCGGTGGTGTAGCTTACCGAACAGCAGGTAGTGCCGCAGCGGGACGCCGGCCGTTGCCGCGTGCCGCAATCCTAAGAGCGCGGCGATCAGCATCGCCAGCCCGGCAACGATGGAAGAGATAAAAGCCGCGTGCAGGCCGGCGGCAAGAGCCGCTTCGGGAGATCCGCCGGCATGGATGACCGCGTTGGAACGAAGCTCCTCGACGGCCGCTCCAAGCGCGACGCCGAAGCCGATGCCCAGCTGCAGCGCGAAGCTCAGCGCGGCGGAGGCGCTGCCCTCGTCGGCGTCGCTGACGTGTGCGAGCCCGGCGATCATTCCGGCTTGATACGCGAGCATACCGCCGAATCCGCCGATGCACGTTGCCGGTAAGACGCTCGCCCAGAACGGCGAGTGCGGCTGCATCGTCAGCAGAATTGCCTCGCCCGCGATCATCACGATGCCGGTGACGATGCCCATCGCGCGGACGCCGATGGCTCGCGCAATCGGCATGGTGAGCGGGGCGGCAACAAACGAAATGAGCAGCGACGAAGGAAGGAAGGCTAGGCCCGCGGCCAGTGGGGAGTATCCCGAAACGCGCTGCACGTAGACCGATGCGAAGACCATCACGCCGGCATACGACATCGGCTGTAGTAACGTCACCGTCGCGCCGGAGAGCAGATCCGGATAGCGGAAGAGCCGCACCGGGAGGATCGGTTCGGGCGCGGTTCGCTCGACGGCGACGAACGCGGCGAAGATCGCCACGGTAACGCCGAGACCCGCAAGCGTCTGCCACGATCCCGCGCCCCGCATCGGAATCGACTCGATCGTATATACGAACGTCACGAGGCCCGCCGTCAGGAGCAGCGCGCCGAGCACGTCGAGCCGATGCTTGACCTCGTCGCTGCGGTCGCGCGGCAGATACGACGACGCCAGCGCTGCAATGACGATCGCGACCGGCACGTTGACGTACAGCACCGAACGCCAGCCTAAATATTGCACCAGAATCCCGCCTGCCAGCATGCCGGCGGCGATGCCCATGCTTCCGATGGTCCCCTACAGCGCGACGGCTTTGGAACGTTGCGGGCCGGCCGGAAACATCGACAAGACGATCGCCAGCGCGGCCGGATTAACCAGCGCCGCGCCGAGGCCTTGCAGCCCCCGCATGCAGATTAAGAAAGCGCCGCTATGCGCCATGCCGCCGAGAAAAGAGGCGAGCGTGAAGAGCAGCAATCCGGAGATGAAGAAGCGGAAGCGCCCGTACAAGTCGGCACAACGCCCCGCCAGCATCAGGAATCCCGCAAGCACGATGGCGTAGGTGCTCACGATCCACTGGCCTTGCGAGGCCGTGAGATGCAGCTCGCTCTCCATCGAGGGCAACGCGATGCTGACGATCGAGAAGTCGACGAGCAGCATGAAAAAGGTCGCGCTCAGCAGAGTGAAGGCGACCCAGATCCTGTTGTCTTGCGGCACCGCCGGGGTTACGGCGTCCTCACTCCGGCTGCATGAGCCGCTGCCACTCCTCGCGGCCGATCCGCAGGTCTTCTTCGTCGAGCTGCGCCAACGGCGTACGGGTGAGGCGTTCGCGCTCGCAAAGATCCTGTTCTTTGGTATCTACGAAGAGCAAGCCGGTAACGAACTCGCCGCGCGCCCGAGACTCGTGGATAACGCGCAGCGCGCCGATGCCGTCGGTCGGATCGTAGTCCACGTCGAGCTTGCGGAGCAAAACGTGAGAACCGTCTTCTAACTCGACGTCGCGAACGGTTCCGGGTTCGTAGTCGACGGTGATCTCGCGGCCGCCGGCGATATAGTCGGCCGTATGCAAGACCACATCGTGTTCCTTGACGTAGGCATAGCTCTTGGTCGAGCCTTCGTGATCGTTGAAGGTGACGCACGGACTGATGACGTCGAGAATTGCGGTGCCGCGATGCGAGAACGCCGCTTGGAGCAGTGGGACGAGCTGCTTACCGTCGCCGGAGAACGAGCGAGCCACAAAGGTGGCGCCCAACTCGATCGCCAGGCTGCAGATGTCGATGGTGGCGTACTCGTTGACCTTTCCGCCTTTTTGGGTCGAGCCGACGTCGGCCGTCGCGGAGAACTGACCCTTCGTCAATCCGTAGCAGCCGTTATTCTCGACGACGTACGTGCAGTCGACGTTGCGCCGGATCATATGACAGTATTGTCCCAGTCCGATGCTCGCCGTGTCGCCGTCGCCGCTAATGCCGAGCACGAGCAGCTGACGATTGGCGAGCTTCGCGCCGGTCGCCGCCGACGGCATGCGTCCGTGCAGCCCGTTGAAGCCGTGCGCCTGCTCGACGAAGTAGGCCGGCGTCTTGGAGGAACAGCCGATCCCGCTCATCTTCGCCAGCTGGTGCGGCTCGACGCCGTATTCGTAGAGCGCCTTGATCAAATGATTCGTGATCGAGTTGTGGCCGCATCCCGCACAGAGCGTCGTCGGAAGTCCCTTATAGACCTCGCGCGCCAAACCGATGATATTGAGATTTGCTGTCATATTTACTCCGCGATCACCGCGGGCCGCCGCTCTTCTCCGAGCAGCGGATCGATGATCGCATGGGCGTCGATGGGGACGCCGTTGTAGTGGCGGATCGACTCCAAACGGCCGATCAGGTGAGTCGGAAGTTCCGTACGGATGATGCCGTAGAGCTGTCCGTCGCGATTCTGTTCGACGACGTAGACGCGGTCGTGACGCTTGACGAACGTCGCGACTTCGGGCGATAGCGGCAGCGCGCGCACGCGCATGTAGTTGAGCTCGACGCCCGCTTCACGCAAGAAGTCGCGCGCTTCGACGACGGCGTGGTGGGTC
>DATAPM010000208.1:0-3845 GCA_036265225.1 Vulcanimicrobiaceae bacterium | reverse complement strand
ACCGTGCCGCGGGCCGCTCTAGGGATCACCTCTGGTCCGATGCGATCGAGAGCCTGGATCACTTCCTCGATCTCTGCGACGACGCACGCGCCCGGAACTCGAGCGCGATGCATGAGCTGCGGCGTTTCGTTGATGAAAATGCCGACGCGCTGGCGTACGCTCGACTGAAGGTGGCGAGCTGAGTTACCTCGTGTCACACACGACGTAGAAGGCTGCGCTTTCGGCTTTGTCCTTACTCTTGTTCTCTACCCGAACGTACCACTTTACTACTCCCGAAGCCTCGCCCGGGTATGAGCCGCTAACGACGAGGTCGGGGCTGCGGTCTGGGACGATGTAATACCCGCCGCTGATCGCTGGGGCGGATGGGAATTTTGGGCAGTTGAGCACGACTCGCTTTGATTCCTGAGGGTCGAAGCTAATGGTCTGAGAATCGACTCGATATCCGCCCGCGCTATCGCGGCCCAGCGACCTCTGCGCGGCGGATTGAAGACCTTGACCGCCGGCCGAAACTCCCATCTGCTGGGACTGCGAGCCGTCACTGCAGCCCGACACCGCAAAGCCGAGCATAAGGGCGGCAAAAATGTAACGTCCGTTCATGGGTTCGCCTCCTTTTCTTGACGGATGTTTCGCCGTGCGCGATTCTAGGACCAGCCGCCACCCTCTGCGCCCCACCGTGCGAGGCAGCGCGGGCGCTCCGCACGAAATCCCATTATGGGGAGAAGGGGAGTTATGAGTGCTTTTACGAGATTGGTTTGCGGCGCGCTGAACACGGGGCGATGCTCGCGATCAGCGCGCGCTGCGGTGGGTCGCAATCGCAAAGCGGCTCTTTGCCGCCGGCGCTGGCCCAACAGAAACGCCCCAGCGACCCTGCCGGCCGGCTAACGCCGCTTGTGTACGTTTCCGACGACGCCAACAACCTGATCGACGTTTTTGACCGCGACGGCACCCTTGAGTACACAATTACGAACGGTGTGCACGCGCCGGTCGGCATGTACGTCGATGCGCGGCACAACTTGTGGGTCGCGAACCCCGGCGACAATAACGTGCTCGTATTCCCCCGTGGCTCGATGACGCCGTCCACCACGCTGGAAGACGCGGATCAGCTCAACGACGTCGCTGTATGCCACGACGGCACGGTTTTCGTCGCCTCCTCCAACAATGCGGGTGGGGTGGCGGTTTACCCGCGCGGACACACGACGCCCACTCGCCGGCTAAAGCCGAACAGAGCGGTACGGGCGGCAACGACTTCTAGGTAACCTGCGACGACGCGGGAAATATCTTTGCCACGGGAAATATCGGATTTTCGCCGTTTCTCGCGACCACCGGTTGGCGCCATGCAAGGCAATATGGGTATTACTTACTTGCCTCTGGACGCCTGGTCGTCGAGCGGGATTGCTGCTACTGAAAACGGACATCTGCTGATTGTCAGGTACGCCTATTCCGCACCGGCAGTCGTCGAGTTTACGGAAAGCGGCAAGCCGACTGGGAAAGTCATGCCCACCGGGTCGGACGTTTGGGGCGAGATCGCAATCGGCCAGAACCAGCGAATCGTCTTTGGAGCCGACACTGCGGGCGATGTCGTCGTCGCGCGAACCTTTCCTAGCGGTGCGCTGCGCCACACATATACGAACGTTAACCTCGCGCAGCCCGAAGGCGTAGCCGTCGATCCCGGCGATTAGGTAGACGCACGAGCGTCTTGTTAATGCACCGGGAGTTGTCGCTCGCTTGCAGAAGCGTCGGCTGGGTGAAGAGGGACGACTCGAAAGAGAAGATCAATCGGCGCGACGTCTTGATCGGAGCATCGACGTTTGCCGCGGCGGCGCTCGGATCGAGCTTACCGAGTGCTGCGAAGAGCGGCCCAACGCAGCCGCAGCGTGATGAAACGCAGGTCGCGCGAGCGGGTCCGCCGGGCAAGCCTCCCTACAACATCGTCTTTATCATCGTCGATCAGCAGACGCACCAGCTTCATGGCGGCCCGGAGTATTCGCTGGCCGGAACCGATACGATCGCGCGTAATGGGGTTCGGTTTGAAAATCATTACATCGCGTCGGCGCAGTGCTCGCCCTCGCGCGCCACGTTTCTCACGGGCCGGCCGCCGCAGTACCATCACGTCATCGATCAAATGCAGTTCGACTTCGTGCCGACGCTCAACCCGAGCATTCCAAACGTGGGCTCAGTGCTGAAAGGGCTGGGGTACAAAACGGCCTATTTTGGCAAGTTCGAGATGGATAAGGGCATACTCACGCCCGAGCCAACAGTAAACTACAGTACCGCCGCCCAGTCCTATGGCTTTGACGTTTTCAGCGCTGCAGGCGATATCGGAAGTGCACCGCTGAGCGGCTTTGACAACGATCCCTTCATCGCCGGCGAAAGCGTGCGCTGGCTGCGCAACGCCGCCATGAAATCGCGCACGAAGGGAGAGCCGTTTTTCATGGTCGCAGCCTTCGTGAATCCTCACGACATCATGTACGGCGACGCGAACGTTCCCGGCGAGCCGGCGGTTCAGAAGCCGGTGACGCCGGCGGCGACGCCTCCTCCTCCGCCCAACTCTATTTACGAAAAGGAATGGCCGCTCACGCTGCCCGCGAGCCTTCAGGAGTCCCTGAACGCAGATGGAATGCCGACCGCGCTCGAGGAGTATCGGAAAGGCTGGGACGGCTGGTCCGGAACCATCCCGACCGATCGCCACGACATGTGGACGATCTTCTACAACTACTACCTGAACACGATTCAGGACAACGAGCGCAACGTCAAGCAAATCGTCGATGTATTCAACGAAATGGACTTGTGGCGCGACACGGTCATCGTGTTTACCGCCGACCATGGCGAGATGGGCGGTTCCCACGGCGGTCTCAAGGGCAAAGGCCCGTTCATCTACGAGCAGAATGCGCACGTGCCGTTATACATCGCGCATCCGACTGGGGCAAACGGTGCGGCGTGCGCTGCGCTTACCAGTCATCTCGATTTGGTGCCGACCTTCGTTGGGTTGACTGGTCTGCCGGAGTCGCAGCGACCCGCGACGGTGAAGGCTATGCCGGGCCGCGACTTTTCAAGTTTACTCGCGGATCCGGTGCGGGCGAATCTCCACGCGATGCGTCAGGGCGTGCTTTTTAACTACATGGGCCTTGCCACAGTCGATGCCGCGTATCTTCAGAGCGTCATGGATTCGCAGATGTTGAACACCTCTCCGCAGCCGCCCCTCAGTGGTGCGAATCTGGTGAAACGCGGGCTTCTTTCGTTCGCGTTCGACGGGCGGTACAAATTCGGCCGTTACTACGCACCGTCGGCGTTCAACACCCCCACGACCGTGGAGGAGATCCTCAAGAACAACGACGTCCAGCTCTTTGATCTCCAGAGCGACCCACACGAGCTGCACAACTTGGCGCTCGAGGCTGAGAAGAACCGCGCGACGATCCTGCGCATGAACCAGCTGCTCAACGATCTCATCGCAACGGAGGTCGGTGTCAACGACGGTCAGTTCCTCAAGCCGCTTATCGAGGGCAAGGGTGAACTCGGCCCCGGCGGATGAGCGCGACCGATTAGCGGGCGGGCGCCAGCAGGCGTTCGATCTCCGTCTCGTTCAACATCTGCGCGGTCGCCGCGGCATCGTCGAAGATTCCCGCGGCGAGCGCCCCTTTTCGCTGCTGCAGCTCCAGAATTCGTTCTTCGACGGTGCCGACGGTGATGAGCTTATACACGAAGACCGGGCGATGCTGGCCGATGCGATGGGCACGGTCGGTCGCCTGACGCTCGACGGCCGGATTCCACCATGGATCGTAGTGAATGACCGTGTCGGCGGCGGTGAGGTTCAGTCCGGTGCCGCCGGCTTTGAGGCTGATCAGGAA
>DATAPM010000207.1:0-6398 GCA_036265225.1 Vulcanimicrobiaceae bacterium | reverse complement strand
CCCACGATATTGACTTGCGCGTCGTAGATCGGGTCGCGGGCCGAGATCGCGACCGAATGCTGCGCGGCGTGATGGTTCACGACGTCGGGCTTGAACTCGGCAAAAATGCGGGCGAGGCTTTCGTCGCGCACGTCCATGTGCACCAGGGTGACGCCGCTGGGGACGTTGATGCGCTGTCCACCGCCATGTTCCCAGAGCGAGTCCACGATGAGAATCTCGTGCCCCGCCGCGAGATAGGCATCGGCGATGTGCGATCCGATGAATCCGGCGCCCCCGGTAATGATGATGCGGATGACGCTTCCTCCTGCTCTTACTAGATGCCGCCGCACCTCGTCGTTAGTGCAGCGCTGTGCCGCCTTATGCGATTCTTCTTTGCGCGGTCGTGTCGGTGCTGGTAACGCTTACCGTTTCGCCGGCGCCCGCCGACGTGCGCAACGTCGTCGTTGCCGCCGACGCCACGTTCGTCCTCTTTCTCTGTAGCCGACACTGCCGGCCGGCGCGCTTTCGCGCGCTGCTGCTCGCCACCCTCGCTGCCGCGGCTCTCAACGCCGGCATTCGCACGAATTCGGATGCGGAACTCGTGGGAGGGCGAACGGCTCGCTATACGGCGACGCTGCTCGATCGCGTCGAACAGCCAGACGGCACGAGCGAGGTAACTCTCGCCCTCGACAACGGCGCGACCGCTGCCGCCCGCGTGCGCGAAGACGTACCATCGGGCACGCGCGTGGTGGTTCGCGGCCGCCTGGAGCCGTTCGACGAGGCGCGCAATCCCGGCGAACCGAGCGAACGCGCGATCGAGGCCGAGCGCGGCATGGACGGCCGGCTCGAAGGTGCGACGATTTTGGCGATCGATCGGAACGCTACGGGAGACGTAAGAACGTGGTTGGCTCGAGCACACGCCTGGGCGCACGAGCAGTTGCGCCGGCGCTTGGGCGAGCCCGCTGCGTCGGTGGTGGCGGGAGAGTTGTGGGGCGAGCGTGCGGCGATACCGCCTTCGCTGCGTGCGGAGTTCCAAGAGACGGGAACCGTTCACGTTTTGGTGACCGCAGGTCTACATCTCGGTGCTGTAACGGCGCTGGTGACGCTGCTTCTCGGCGCGCTGGCGATGCCGCGGGCGTTGACCTGCGCGGTCGCGATTGCTATCGTTTGGCTCTTCGTTTGGTGGAGCGGGGCACAACTGCCGGCGGTGCGTGCCGCAACGATGGCCACGGCGGCGCTGACGGCGCGCGCTTGCGGACGCGCGACTTTTTCGTGGAACGCGCTGGCGATCGCCGCGCTGGTCATTGCGTTCGCGCGGCCCACGAGCGTTGCCTCGGCATCCTTCGCTCTTTCGTTCTCGTGCGTCGGCGCGATTTTTGCCTGCGCGGCGCCGTTGGAGCGCTGGCTCGAGGGCGCCGCTGCCATACCCGATCGGCTGCGCGAGGCGCTCGTTCTTTCCATCGCCACGCAACTGGGAACCTGGCCGCTCGGGGCGGCGGTCTTTCTGCAATTCGCACCATACGCGATAGCGGCGAACTTCGCCGTGGTTCCCTGCGTGGCGTTGACCATGGCCCTGGCGGCGGCGCAGCTCGTTCTGTCGTGGTGCGATCCGCTAGCCCAAGCGATCGCAAATCTCAATGCGTGGTTCCTGGCATGGATGCTGGGCGTCGTCGACACGTTGAGCGCGCTGCCTGGTGCCGCGCTCCCAATGACGCCCGCACCGGCGTGGTGCATCGCCGCATACGATGCGGCACTCCTTGCCGCGCCGTTTCTGTGGCGGCGCGATGTAAAATCGGCCGGCATTGGTTGGGCTCGGACGCTCGCGGTCGCGGCCGTCGTGACCGGAGCAGCGATCGTGTTGCTGCCGCCGCGCGGCACCGATTCGCGCGTTCGAATCACCGTGCTCGACGTGGGTCAGGCCGATGCGATCGTAATCCAAACGCCTGCGGGTCACACGTTTCTCATCGACGCCGGCGGCCGGCTAGAACGCGGGAGGCAGGGCGACGATTCCGTTGCCGAGCGCGTCGGCGAACGGACGGTCGTGCCGTTTCTGTTGCGGCACGGCATTCACGCATTAGACGCCATCGTACTCTCGCATCCGCACGGCGACCATGCAGGCGGTCTTGCGCCGGTTCTGCGCCACGAGCAGGTGGGCGAAATCGCCGACGGCGGCCAGCGGTACGGTGGCCACGCCTATCAGGACGCGATGGCGACGGCAAGAAGCGATGGCGTACCGGTCGTTTACCCTCGCGCCGGCGTCGAGTGGCGAACCGACGACGGCCTAAAGCTACGGTTCATCGGTCCATCGCTGCCGTTCATCGGCGGTCGAAACGCGATCAACAGCAACTCCGTAGCGTTCTTGCTGGTTTACCATCGCTTTAGGATGCTCTTCACCGGTGACGCGGGAAGCGAATCGGAGGAACGGTTTTTGAGTGAAGGCTTCGATCTTCGCGCCGACGTTCTCAAAGTAGGACATCACGGCTCGGCTTACGGCTCGTCGTCCGGCTTCATCGGCGCGGTCTCGCCGCGCTACGCAATCGTCTCCGTCGGCCGTCACAATCTCTTCGGCCATCCGGCGCCGTCGACGCTCGCGACGCTGCGCCGCTTCGGCGCTCGGGTATATCGGACCGACGAGGACGGCGCCATTTCGATCGTCACCGACGGAGAGCGATCGAGCCTTTCGACGATGCTCGATCCCTAACGATCGATAACGCCGGCTTAATCGTCGCGGGAGCCGTGCGTTCAATCAACGAACCGGTCTGCAAAGCTCTCCAGAGGTGTGGCGCAAATGCAGACTTCGCCCAGTCAGACCTACAGCAGCCTTTCCCTCAAAGACCTTCTGGATGCGCGCGACGCGTACCATATTGCGCTGATGAAAAAGAGCAACGTGCGCGCCACCGCCGTGGGACTCTACCTGATTCGCAACGACGAAGTCTGGCCCACGCGCAAAGACTTTCATCCAAAGAAAGTTGCGACGCCGCGGCGACTTTCGAATTCGAGCGTGACCCCATTTTCATGGCCGTGCGTGCTCGTTTTCGTCAATCAGTGGATCTATTCGCACGAGTTCGGTAAGGTTTACGATCCAACCGAGGCCATTCCGCGCACGCTCTATCTCCCCGACGGCCGCAGCGTTCCGGTCTGCGTCGTCGAGGCCGATTTCGCGCCGGTTGAACCGCAAGATCCGAAACGGAACGCCTATCCGGACTACCTCATCGGTGGCGGATTCCCGCTCACCGTGGACGTGCAGGGCGAGACGCGCGACGCCAGCGTCGGATGCCTGGTGACCGACGGACACACGCACTACGCGTTGACTAATCGGCACGTGGTAGGCGAGCCCGGGTCGCCGGTGTACGCCGTTTTGCGCGGCGAGCGCGAGCGGATCGGCCAGGCCAGCGTACTGCAGATCGGCCGGATGCCGTTTTCGGAAGTTTACGACGTCTTCGCCGGTACCAACACCTACTGCACGCTCGACGTCGGCTTGGTTGAGATCGACGACGCCGCCGACTGGACGTCGCGGCCATACGGCTTGGAGAACGTCGGGCCGGTCGGCGACATTAACGAGTACACCCTCTCGCTGCAGCTCGTCGACCAGCACGTGCAATGCTACGGCTCGGCCAGCGGCAAACTCCGCGGCCGTATAAAGGCGCTCTTCTATCGGTACAAGTCCATCGGCGGATACGATTACGTCTCCGATTTTCTGATCGCGCCCGAAGGCGGCGTTTCGACACGCCCCGGTGACTCGGGGACGATCTGGTATCTCGAGACGGCCGGTGCGCTCGCACCCATTGCCGTGGAGTGGGGCGGTCAAGCAGTCCGCGTCGGCGAGAGCAACGTCAACTTTACCCTGGCGACCAATTTGTCCACGGCGTGCCGGCTGCTCGACGTCGACCTCGCCTGGGGAAATGACACCGCCGTTCAGCCCTTCTGGGGAGCCACGGGGCATTTCAGCATCGGACGCATCGCAACGACGCTAATTCAGAGTAACGTCGCCGCCTTGATGGCGCGCAATGCCGACAACATTGCCTTCGACCTCGACAAGCTCAAAGATCCGACGTTCGTCAAGAAACAGCTTCCGCACCTAACCTTCATTCCACTCGCCGACGTCCCCGATCTCGTCTGGAAGAAGCTCCGGGGTTCGGTGCCCGGCGGCCGCGACACCGCCCCGAACGTCGGCCCAGAACATCCCAACCACTTCGCCGACGGCGACGAGCCGAATCCCGCGCGCCATAACGTCACGCTGCGCAACTTCAGCCTTGCCGACACCCAGAACAATCTCACGCCGAAAGCCTGGTTCGATTTTTATCACGACCTCTATCAAGCCAAAGGCGAGACGCAACAGCATCCATCGAATAAGTACGGGCTCTTGCCGTTTCGCGTCTGGCAGATTTTCGACTCGATGGTCGAGTTCGCGAGAGGCGGCAAGCTGCCGCAGTTCGTCTGTGCTGCCGGCGTTCTGGCGCACTATGTGGGCGACGCCTGTCAGCCACTTCACGGCTCGTATCTAGCGGACGGATATTCGGATCAGCCAACGAGCGGTACCAAGACCCATCCGACGAATTGGCCCGCCAAAGGCGTCCACAGCGCCTACGAAGATAACATGGTCGATATGTTTGCCGCGCAGCTTTTCCCCCTACTAACGCGCAACGTACGAAAGAGCAGCAACTTCAAAGGCATGGAAATTACCAGCGGCGCCGACGCCGCGCTGTTTATCGTCGAGCTCATGCAGGCCACTGGCAAACAAATCCCTCCTGCGAAGCTCTGTACGGCATACCAACACGCCGGCGGAGGAAAGTCGAAGAACACGGTAACGGCTCTCTGGAAGCAGTTCGGCACGGACACGGCTCTAGTCATGAGCTGGGGCACGCAGGCGTTGGCTTCCATCTGGGACGCGGCATGGCGGCTCGCGGGAGATAAGTCTACCGCTCGAACGGGGAGCGCGCTGACGCAGGCTCACGTCAAGCGAATAGTCGACAGTGCCGCCTTCGTTCCGTCGTACACGTTGGCAGAAATCGAAAGCGTACTCAAATGGTAAACGCCATCGCCTGGATCGTCGGCAACGGATACCTGATTCTTTTTGTCGTCGCGGTTGGTACCACGACCGTCAAACTGCGCCGCGAGCGCCCGCCCGGTATCGGCGACGCCGCTTACGTGGCGTGGGGCGAACTGCTTTTTTACGCCATCGGAATCTGGTTTCTCTCCACCGGCGTCATGCATGCGTACTTTCAGGAGTTCGTCGCTCCGAAAATCGGCTGGCAGCCGAGTCCGTTTGAATACGAGTTGGGTTGGATCGAGCTGCCGCTCGGCCTCGTCGCGTTAATGTCGCTGTGGCGCGGCTACGAGTTTCGCCTCGCCGCGACGCTGATCGCCGCCATCTTTGCGCTCGCAGCGGCCGCTCAGCACGTTCAGCAAATGGTTTGCTGCGCGAACCACGCGCCGAGCAACGCCGGTCCGGTGCTCTGGTTCGCCGACATTTTCATTCCCTTGCTGTTGCTCGTGCTCGGCGCGCTCTCGCGAGGGCGCAAATCAGGTCTGACGCTCCGATAGGCGCCCGGTCCATCGGTAAAGGCCGGCTATCGCCAAAATAAAAGCGATGCTTCCTAGGACGTTCGCAGCGGTGGCGAAGCCGTCGCCGACCAGCGCGAACGGCTCGGCTTTTCCGCTGAAGACGATAACGGCGGCTAGTGCGACGCCAAAGAGACTCTCGCCGACAATGAGCCCTGAAGCGACCAGCACCCCGAACTGCTTCGCGCGCGCCGGATCGGCGCTGCGCTCGGCCCAGCGATTATAGGCCCACCCGGCGACGGCACCAACGACGACCGGAGCGGTCGTGGAAGCGGGCAGATAAATACCGAGCCCCACCGCAAGGGGCGGCAGTGCAAAGATGCGCCGCGCGCGCAGAACTTCGTCAACCGCGACGACGAGAGCACCGACGGCGGCGCCGATGCCGATAAGATGCCAGTCGATCTCGCCGCTGATCACGCCTTTAGCGAGCGCCGAGATCAGCGTCGCTTGCGGCGCCGGAAGGGGCTGGGCGAAAGCGTGCAAATTCGGCGCGCCCGCAAAGCCGTAGGCGCGATTAAGTAAATCGAGAATCGGCGGGATTACCAGCGAGCCGACGACCACGCCGGCGAGCAGGGCGACTTGTTGCGCCCACGGCGTCGCGTCGACGAGTTGCCCGGTTTTTAAATCCTGCAGGTTGTCGTTGGAGATCGTCGCGACACAGAGCAAGACCGCCGTAACGAAGAGCGCATAAGCAATCATCTGTAACGCCGCCGTCGTGCCGAAGGCTTTGGCAATTGCGAGCACGATGAGCGAGGCCCCGAGTACCGAGAGTATCGCCAAGCCCGAAACCGGACTATTCGAGGACCCAATAAGGCCGGCCATATACCCGCAAGCCGCGGCAACGAAGAAGCCGGCGA
>DATAPM010000206.1:0-3433 GCA_036265225.1 Vulcanimicrobiaceae bacterium | reverse complement strand
CCGACCTGTTGGATTTCGGCGGCGAGTCGACGCGCCCCGGACATCGTCGCGTCGACGACGAGGTTGAGATTGCGCGCGTCGTTCCGGCAATTCGCGCGGCGCGAGCGCTCTTGCCTGCGGCTCCGATCTCCGTGGATACGTACAAACCTGCCGTCGCGCGCGCGGCCCACGAAGCGGGCGCCGACCTCATCAACTCAGTATGGGGATGCTCTGACGATCTGCTCGCAACGGCCGCCGAGCTCGACATGCCGATCGTCGCCATGCACAACCAAGAGGGAACGGAGTACGACGGGGACGTCGTCGACGCGGTCTTAGCCTACCTGGAAGCCTGCGCGCAGCGCGCGATGCGCTTCGGGATCGCGGCGGAACGAATCGTGCTCGATCCCGGCATCGGCTTCGGCAAGGACGCCGAGCAGAATCTCGCCGTGCTCGCATCGCTCGATCGCATTGCCGCATTAGGCTTTCCCACGATGCTCGGCGCTTCACGTAAGTCGACGCTCGGAAGACTGACCGGACGCGAACCGCAGGAGCGAGTCTTTGCCACGGCCGCGACCACCGCGTTGGCCGTGAGCGCGGGAATCGATATGGTTCGCGTGCACGACGTGGCGGCAGGTCGCGATGCGGCCGCAGTCAGCGATGCCGTCGTTCGCCGCTGGCGGCCGGACGGATGGACCGCATAGTACTGCGCGGCGTGCGCGCCTTCGGGCGCCACGGCGCGCGTCCGGGCGAGCGCGACAACCCTCAAGCCTTCGACCTTGACGTCACCGTGGAGATCGATCTGCAGGCCGCGCAAGCGAGCGACGACCTTTCCGATACGCTCGATTATGCCGAGCTTCACGCTCGTCTGGTGGGGATCGTCGGCTCGACGTCGCACGCGCTACTCGAACGTCTGGGCGGCGATTTGCTGGCGGCAATCTTCGCCGACGACCGCATCGTTCGTGCCGAGATCTCCATCGCGAAACCCGGTATCCTCGCCGGCGGGACGCCGTCGGTGACGCTGCGCCGCGCGAATCCCGATTACAATCCACGATGAACTTGCACCGCGCATACGTCGGCATTGGAACGAATCTCGGCGATCGCGAGCGTAACGTCGACGCCGCAGTCGAGGCGTTGAGCGATCTCGGAGAAATCGCTGCGATTTCGACGCTCTATCGCACCGTGCCGTGGGGAATGACCGATCAGCCGTGGTTTCTCAACGGTGTCGTCGCGCTCGAAACGCCGCTCGCTCCGCGCGAGCTGCTCGACGCGCTTGTTGCGATCGAGCGCCGCCTGGGACGAACTGAGGGCGAACGGTGGGGTCCGCGGGTCATCGATCTCGACCTGCTGGCGTACGACGACCTTGCGATCGACGAGCCTGACTTGCAGGTGCCGCACCCGCATTTGCACGAGCGCGCCTTCGTACTCGTTCCCTTGGCCGAGCTTGACGAGCGCTTTGCCGCGCAACGCGATGCGCTCGACCAATCCCAACTCGCCGGCGTCGCGGGCTATGCGCGCCCCAGGTGGGCTCCCGCGCCGCGCGAAAGCGTCCTGCCGATGCCAGAGAACGGACTGAGGCCGCTCGCCGCGCGCATTGAGGCCCTCGCGCAGTTTCTTGCCGATGGGGATGCCGTGCGCGTGCGCATCACTCGCGGCGACGAAGAGGTAGAGATCGTGCGCGGCCAATCGCCGGGCATGCACGGAACGGCCGAGGCATACGCCCAGGCCGAGTCGCCGCCGCAACGAGTCGATAAGATCAATGCCGACCTCGTGGGAATTTTCCATATCGCGCGCCCCGCGCCGGTAGAAGGCGAAGCGTTCGATGCCGACAGAGAGCTGGGTTACATCGAAGCGCTCGGCATTCGCACGGCCGTGCATCCCATGGGCGCCGGGCGGCTGCTTTCCATCGCGGCGAGTGACGGCGAGCCGGTCGAATACGGCCAACCGCTCTTTTTAGTGGCGCGCGGATAACCGCGCGAAGAGGTAAAGACCAATTTTTCGTAAGGTACTGATCGCCAATCGGGGCGAAATCGCGCTGAGAATCAATCGCGCCTGTCAAGAACTCGGCGTCGCGACGGTAGCAATCTTCTCCGAAGCGGATCGCGAATCGCTGCACGTACGACAGGCCGACGAAGCGTTTTGCGTCGGGCCCGGGCCGGCGGCACGCTCTTACCTCAACATCCCGAACATTATCTCGACCGCGCTGATCACCAACTGCGACGCCGTCCACCCCGGCTACGGGTTCTTGGCTGAAAACCCGAGATTCGCCGAGATCTGCAACGATCACGGATTGACCTTCATCGGTCCCAAGCCGGCGGTCATCGCGCAGATGGGCGACAAGGCGACGGCGAAGCGCATCATAAGAGAAGCCGGCGTCGCGACCACGCCGGGTACCGACGTGCTGGCATCGGTCGACGAAGCGTACGCGGCCGCCGAGTCGATCGGCTATCCCGTGCTCCTCAAAGCTACGGCGGGGGGCGGTGGGCGCGGGATGCGCGTCGTCGGCGACGCCGGCGAACTCCCGCGAGCCTTTGCCGGCGCGACTGCGGAGGCCGAAGCCAGCTTCAAAGACGGGCGCGTCTATATGGAGAAGTTGGTTCGCTCGCCGCGCCACATCGAGGTTCAAGTGCTCGGCGACGGTTTCGGCAACGTCGTGCATTTGGGCGAGCGCGACTGCTCGGTGCAGAAGCCGGCGCATCAGAAAATCGTCGAAGAGACGCCCGCGCCGAATCTCGCGCCGGCGACCCGAGCCGCCCTGCACGAAATGGCGTTACGCGCTTGCCGCCACGTGGGATACACCAACGCGGGTACGCTCGAGTTCCTCGTCGTGGGCGACGAGGCGTACTTCATGGAGATGAACACGCGAATTCAAGTCGAGCACCCGGTTACCGAGATGGTGTACAACATCGATCTGGTCAAAGAGCAGATCCGCATCGCGGCGGGCGAGCCGCTGGGATACGAGCAGCGCGACCTTGCGTCGCGCGGCCACGCCATCGAATGCCGCATCAACGCCGAGGACCCGCACAACAACTTTGCCCCGGCGGCGGGGCTGGTCTCCAAGATCGTCTTCCCCGGCGGACCGGGCATTCGCGTGGACACCCATCTCTATGCCGGGGCGGTAATTCCGCCTTATTACGACTCGCTGATTGCCAAAGTCGTCGCCTTCGGGGATACCCGCGACGTGGCGATCGCGCGAATGGAACGGGCGCTGCGTGAAACGCTGGTGGAGGGCGTCAGTACTACCATCGGATTATGCTTGGAAATTCTCTCCGATCCGTCGTTCCGCTCCGGCCATTACGACATCGAGTTTCTTCCCCAGCGGCTCTCCGCGATGACGTCGTGAACGCGCGACGGCTGGCGCGCGAGCAGGCCTTGATGGTGCTCTACTCCGTGGTCGTGGGTAATCGCGAGCCGCAAGACGCGCTGCGCGAGGTCGTCGGCGCCGAAGCGAGCGGCG
>DATAPM010000205.1:0-8547 GCA_036265225.1 Vulcanimicrobiaceae bacterium | reverse complement strand
TCTTAACGTGGTCGCAAATGGGCGCGCGCGAATCGCTGCACGACACCGAAGGCTTCGTCTATCCGTCATTGCAGCCGCTACGAAGGCAGTATCTGGCCCTTTGGATAGCCGGCATCGCGCTCGCGCTGCTGACGGGAAGCGGCTCGCTATTGCATTGGTTTATCGCCGGCAATTGGAGTGGGGTGGCCGGGGTCGTCGCCGGAGCGGTCTTCGTGCCGACGCTAGCGCTAGCGTGCGGCGCGGTGTCGGGTACGACACGGCTTTTCGAAATTGTCTATCTGGTTCTATGGTATGTGGGACCCATGAATAACGTTAAAGCTTTCGATTTCACCCAAGCGTCCGGCGCTCCGGCGGCAATAGCAGCGACCGTCTGGCTCGCCGTTATCGCATTCGCGATGCGGCGCCTTCGCTTGCAGCGTGCTTAGCGCCGCACGCGGAAGGGATTCCCAGTCTTACGTCAACTCAACCTCTGCATGCAGTTTATCTCGATTTCGCGCCGGCTCTCCGAACGATTCTCCGAAGAGGCGTTCGCCACGCACATCGAAGCGGAACGCGAACGAGTGCGGGAGCTCTACAAAGACGGCGTCGTTCGTTCGATCTGGAGCCGAAAGGACGTAGCGGGCGCCGTGATGCTGCTGGAATGCCCGGACGAAGCGGCGGCACAGGCGGCGGTGGGCTCGCTCCCGCTGGCTCGACTCGAAATGCTCGAAGTTCAGATCCTGCCGCTGGGCGCTTATCCGGCCTTTTTCCCTAAGCCGTAGCGGCGCAACTCGCCGCATCGCCGCTTCGCATAAGGGCTCGCTTTCCGTTCGTTTCGCTCACGAGTTGCTCGAAGGAGAAGGGTCAACGCGCCCGAGTTTAAACTGCGTGAGTCTGTCTCACACGCGACTGGCTATAGCCATGTCGCCCTAACAACGCTCGGCATTTCCACTGGAGCCGTAGCCAAGGCCGTCCTGTCCCGTAACGTCATCCTCGGGTTGAGTTTCGTCCAAAAATACTTCCCTCAAGTCATTCGCGAGCAGTACTCGGGTGGCAATGGCACAGCGGCCGGAAACCCGACGGCCACGCGCAGCGTGATCTTCGTCAACGCCGACAACTCGAAAAAAGTCACGCTTACCGTAGATCACTACGCCAACGGTCGCGACGCCTTGGCAGCCTACCGCGAAGCCGTTTCGAAAAGCAAGATTCCCGGCTTCGCGCCCGTCACCGTTCGGTGATCGGGCAATCAACATTTGCCGGCCGCATCATCAGAGGCACGGAAACGCACGTCGGCGTGGGCGCTTTCGACGGAAACCTCGTGTCGGCGCAAAATAGCCGCCTTCCGCATAATGGATTGGCGTTCGCGTTTCCTTCGGACTCGACGCCTGCGATTCGCGTGGTGAAGCCGCTCGGTGAAGCGTCTCAGGCCAACTCGACAATCATCGCGGCACGCTGGCCGCACGGCACGCCGCCATAATATCGATGCGAGCCGCCAACGGCTCTCGACCCGGCGCTAGCCTTCTAAGGAGCCCCAAAATATGAAACGAGTCGCATTCGCACCTTCGGCCCGCGGCTTGGCTTTAGTCATTCTTGCCGCCGGCGGATGCACCGGCCCCGGTCTTCGATCAGCTGCCACTCCGCCAGGGTACGGCATTACCACGGCGCGACGTCCGTCCTCCGCAGCACCCAGGCACATCCCCAGAAGCGTCAAATCGCGGATCGATCGACCTGCGGTAAAAGGACGCCTCTTATATGTGGCCGACTCCGCCACGAATGCGGTCCTGGTCTACACGTACCCTCAGCTCACGGGAGCCGGAATATTGACCGGTTTTGCCGCCGTCGAAGGAGTTTGTACCGACCGGCGGGGCTACGTGTGGGTCCTTAGCAACGACGAAACTGTAACGGAGTTCGCCCATGGCGGCACGCAGCCGATCAACGTGCTGCGCCCAGGTAATTACAGCGGTGACCCCGGCGTGACGACTGGGTGCGCCGTTAATCCGAAAAACGGCGACTTGGCAGTGGCAGGATACGACGGCCTCACCGTTTTTTTCCACGGGCAAGAGAATCACGCAACATACTTGGACTTTAACTTTTCGAAGATTTCCTACGTGGGCTATGACAATCAAAGCAACCTCTATGTAGACGGCACCACGGGGTCGAGCGATTTCCTTTTTGCCAAATTGGCGGCAGGCGCGTCCGCAATCTCAGAAATAACGCTCGGAGGCGGAACGATCTCCGCGCCGGGCGGCGTCGAATGGGATGGACACTACGTTGATGTCGGTGACGCCGGCTCCGGCAACATTTATCAAACCGACGGAGCGGCCATTCTCAGCACCGTGAGCACCGGCGCCACATGTGGAGGTCAGTTCGCTTTCACCGGAAAGCGTAAGCGAGTTATCGTGCCCGACTTTTGCACCAGTACGACCGGACTGTATGCGTACCCCACGGGCGGAGCGGCGCTAAAAGCGATTGACGGTCAGGGCCAACCGTTAGCAGCCGCAATCAGCGTCGCACACCCGTAATGCTGGAGCGGCATAGCTTGAGAGCAACTGCGCAGGCATGGAGCGTTACTCAGCGTCGATGGTTCGAATCCAGGAGGCGACCGTAACCGAGAGGCTCAGCAATACGAGCCATGTTGCCGTTCGGCTATTCGCAGAGGCGAGCGACGGGTAGTCAGCATTTTCCGAAACTCTTTCCCCGCAGTTCACGATCCGCTTCCGTTCGGGTCGCCTTTTTGCCGGCGCGCGCAAAGCAACGCGGGGAAACTTGCGGAAAGTGTTCGATATGACCGTTAACCTCGGGCCGATCGAGCTGCGCCTACCGACTGCTCGGTATGTCGAAACTACCCGCGGGTACCGCTTTGAGTTTGGGCGTCTCTCGCTGAGCCAGAGTACGTTCTTGCTGCTTGGCGCAATCCTCGTGGGGCTCGGCGGCGGCGTTGGAGCGGTAGCGTTCCGATACTTGATCTTCGGTGAGTCGCGCCTTGCGATGGGCATATTTGCGCCGGCCTTCTCATTTCTCGGCCGTGCCAACGTCGTGCCGGTTCTCATCATCGGCGGCATTATCACGAGCTTCATCGTCGAGCGATTTGCGAAGGAAGCACGGGGCCACGGTGTTCCGGAGGTCATGGCAGCTGTCGCGTTGCGCGCCGGCATAATGCGACCGCGCGTTATTGCCGTCAAGAGCTTGGCTTCGGCCTCGTGTATCGGCTTCGGCGGAAGCTGCGGACGCGAGGGACCGATCGTACAGATCGGTTCGGCGATCGGCTCCGTCCTTGGTCAAATCTGCCGCGCTCCGTCACCCATCGTTCGAACCCTTGTGGCGTGCGGCGCGGCGAGCGGCATTTCCGCGACGTTCAACGCGCCGATCGGCGGCGTCTTCTTCGCGTCCGAGGTGATTCTCGGCCGGTTCGAGCCTCGCTCATTTGCGTCGATCGTCGTTGCCAGCGTGGTGGCTGCAGTCATCGGACGCTCATTTTTTGGCAATCATCCGTCCTTCACCGCATCAGCATTCTATCTTGTCTCACCAGCCGAGCTCGCGCTGTACGCACTACTCGGCGTCGTTGCCGCCTTCTGGGCGGCCGGCTTCGTCAAAGTGCTCTATTACCTCGAAGATCGCTTCGACACGTGGCGCATCGCGAGTTGGATAAAGGCGGCCGCCGGTTTCGGTCTTGTGGGCATCATTGGCATTCGGTATCCGCAGGTCTTCGGAGTGGGCTACGAGAGCGTGGACGCGGTCCTTTCGCAACACGTTCCGGCGCTCCACGCGTTTGCGCTCGCCGCACTGAAGCCCATTGCGACGTCGCTGACGCTGGGGTCTGGCGGCAGCGGCGGGATTTTCGCACCTTCGCTGTTCACCGGGGCGATGCTCGGCGACGCGTTCGGAACGGTTGCTCATGCCGCATTTCCGAGCTGGACGGCCGGTGCGGCCGCCTACGGCCTCGTTGGAATGTCGGCGGTCTTTGCCGCCGCAGCGGAGGCACCGATCACATCGATCATGATCGTTTTTGAGATGTCGAGCGATTACACGATCATTTTGCCGCTGATGGTCTGCACGGTGATCGCCACACTGCTTGGCCGAAGGTTGCTCGGGTACACTATCTATGAGATGAAACTCGTTCGACAAGGTATCGACTGGATGCGTGCCCGGAATCCGGGTTTCTTCTCGCGAGTTAGGGTGAGCGCCGTCGAGCGTAAGGCTCCCGTGGTTGCGAAATGTGGTGAAACGGTACGTGAAGTTGCGGCGCGGCTTCGAGATACAGACGAGTTAGCCATACCATTGGTCAACGAAGGGCATTTCGTTGGTCTGATCGCGGTCTCCGAAATTGCAGTGAGCCTCGCCCACTATTCAGGAGGTGAAGTTAGGGTCGACGACCTCGGCCGGGTTCCGGCAGTAACCCTCGCGTCCTCGGACAGCTTAGAAAAGGCCGCAATCTCGATGGCGGACCCCCGAATGCCACTGCTGCCCGTCATCGATCCAAAGAGCGGAGCGTTCACGGGGATCGTAACGCGACGGGATGTCCTCGAAGCTTATCGCGGTGCGGCAGATGCTTCAATGTTGGGCGTCTAGGGTGATCCAACGCCGTGCCTCGTCCCTGTCGTTGTTCGAAAAAACGCGAACATCTCCGGGCACTAAAAAACGAAAGGCATTGGTGGCAAGGCGCACCCACTCAACGTCGGTGACGATTGCCACCCGTTCCCAGCGCGTTAGGTGTTCGATCCCGAGCTTGAAATCTTCCCAAGCGGCGTCGGCGTAAAATCCCAAATAATCCGGGCCAAGTTCGTAGTAGCAGCGAACCCTCGGGTTTCTTCCCAGCGCCCGCTCGACGCTAGGAATTAGTACCCGCTCGTAATCGTCCCTCGTAATCCAACCTTTTCCGGAACAGGCCACGACGTTATCGGGAAATCCGGACAGCAGCTCGATCATTGGCTCTCCATATGGTGCTGGTTTGGTCTTTAGTCTAGGAGCGCCGCATTGTGCCCTGCGCAACCGCTCCAGTATAAGCCGTCGAATCTGTCGCTCGATCGCCTGCCCGCATTCCCACCAGATCGTGTTGTTTCATCTAACAGGACTGATCGGTCGCCTTGCCCTCCCAAAAATGAGGTGAAAAATCGTAGCTGGTTCTTTATATCAAACCTTTCGCAAATTGAGTCCCCCGAAGCCATCGTTTCAGGGTACGCCGCACCGCATCAACATTCGGATCGCTGCCGGCTTTCGAAGGAACTAGTCACCCAACGGGAGCGCCAGCAACCCTAGCGCGCTCGACGGAAGCCCTCGCGCGCCGCGAAGCCTCGTGAGCGCGCCGCCGGCGCCAATCTGGTACGCGCCGATGCTGCGGCTTTTCAAGTTGAGCACGAAGAGCGCCCGATCATCCGGCCCACCGCGAGGTCTGTTGGGCTCATCCCGGTCTGCGCGCTCACCCCATTGGTCAGCGTCAGGTCACCCTGGGCGTCGATCGAGTATGCCGAGATGGTATTACTGGCCGTGTTCGACGTAAATGCGATGCCGTTTCGAGTAATCGCGATCCAACACGGAGCAGTGTTACCGTCGGGAACCGAGACGGAGATCGGCGTCAGCATATTGGGCGGAGTGACGCTGTAAGAGGTCGCGGCTCCCTCACCCGAAGCACCGCCGAAGGCCTCCGACACGACGACGTTCTCCGAGCGGGGCGCGAACGCGAATCCGAAAGGCGTCGTGCCGGACGCGGCGTGAACCGAAGGACCCGTCGGAACGCCGCCGACCACGCTGTAGCTATCGATGTCGTTCGTCGCCTTCTCGGTGACGAGCAAAACCCGCCCACTGTTGTCAAACGCAATTTCCGCCGGTTCGACCCCGCTGCCGCTCAGCGGTGCGTTCGATTTTGGAATTGGTCGCAAACGGCCGTTACGCGTAATCCGGAAGCCGGCGATCGAGCTGCTCGCGGCGTTGAGGACGAAGAGCAGATCGCGATGGACGGTCAAGCTGACGGGCTGCATGCCGCGTGAGGCGACTTTGCCGACGAGCTGCAGTTCGCCGTCGCCGATCCGAAAGCTCGAGATTTCGTTGCTGCCCGCGTCGGCTGCGAACAAGAAGCGATCGCCCGGACTAACCGCGATCGCCCCTTGAACGGTGCCGGCGACCGACGGATCGCCACGACCGCCGGTATCGAAGGATTGGTCGTATTTTTCTGCGCCCCCGTGGGAGACGAACGAGACGACCTTGTTACGGGACGCACCGTTACTCAGGGTGTACACCGCGACCGAGCGAAGGTGGCCGTCGCTTCGGCTCTGCGGCCCAGAGCGTGAAAGCTTCTGAAACGGGAATAATGGCGGAGGGGCACTCTCGTTGGAGAAGGTGCCGGCAGGATTATTCGGGCCTCCCTCGCCGGAGCACGCGCACAGAAGCGCAATGGTTGAAATGAGCACGAGGAGCAGTCGCATGTCGTTTCTCCTTAATCAATTACTTCCGCATCGTCTGGGTGGGCGCGGTCAGTACGCTCCACACGGGCCGGCGGATCACCAAAAACCGCCAATTCCCAATCCAAACTGTCCGCTCGAGCGTATGAAGCGTGTGATCGGGACCGGGACACTGGCCGAACCTAGCCGGGCACGGTCGTCGGAAGTGCGATCGGATCCGTACGAAGACGCGGCGCTGGAGCAAGCGTTTGCTCGGCGCGAGCGATGGGCGCTCGATGGAGTCTACGCGCGGTATCATTCTTTGCTCTATTCGGTCGCCTTCAACGTTTTGCGCAATGCCGACGACGCGCAAGACTGCCTGCACGACGCCCTCATCCGAGTCTGGACGAAACGGGTAACCTACGACGTTGCGCGCGGCACGTTGCGCGGCTTTTTAGTGGTCTGCGTGCGCAATCAAGCCATCTCGCAGCAACGCATGACGGCTCGGCTCGCGAAGCTGTCAACGAGGGTCGGCACCCAATCGATCGGCCCGCAGGAACTGCGCATTGACGACTACCTTGAGAATCGGCGCCTCTACGCCGCATTCATGAGTCTTCCCGAAGCTCAGCGCGCACCGCTCGTACTTTCCTATTTCCTCGGCAAGACGCACGTGGAGATCGCGCGCGAACTGGGGCTCTCGCTAGGAACCACGAAGAGCCGGATCTCGCTCGGCCTGCGAAGGCTGGGCAAGACCTTAAAGGCGAGGATACCATCATGAGGCGCCATATCGGCGAACTTGCCGAACTCTATGCGTTGGGCTCACTGGAAGCCGGTGAGCGTGCCTCCGTGGAACGACACATTATCGGTTGCATCGAGTGCGCGGATCGCGTTCGAGACGCCGAGGAGACGATCGCTTTTATGGTCGACCTTGAATCTCACCACGAACCGCCGCACGCCATCGCAGAGAGCTTCGCGACTCGTCTCGCCGTGAGCCGCCGTGCCCAGAAGCGGCTATCGCTTAAGGTCATTACGACGGTTTTTGTTGGCGGTCTAATCGTTCTCGGCTTAGTGCACTAATAGAACGCCGAGGTCGCGCTTATGCTCGGCGTCCGGAACTGCGTTCGGCTCGTCATCGTGCGCCGATTCAGTTGAGTGAAGTGGCGCCCTATTAGTGCGTTGCCAACCGATCGGAGTTATCGGCCGCGGAAGGTACAGCACGTGCGACGCGACCCAGGCCGTTACGATATGCCAGAATCCATTGGACCACTCTCCCTTCTGATCTGCGTACGAAATCCATGTCAATGGAAACGGAGCGCGGAAGAGCATGAAGTGCGCATTACCGCTTCGTTAGTGCGATGTCGCCTTTCCGCACAGCGTCAAAAGCGACCGTTGCGCCGCGGCGTCGGCATTTTGGGAAATCGACTTGGTGTAGCGCGCTGAGTACGCCGTCTTTCCAAAGACCGCGATGACCACTTCTGCGGTAACCGGCAACCCTGTCGGCGAAGTGTACGTGTAGGACAGGTACTTTGCTGGATGATTCCCGCAGACGGTCGTGTCTTTGGGTGCGTAACCGAACTGGTCGGGAAGACCGCTGATGTAATTGACTTCCGCCTGGAGCAGCGCGTTCAACGATCCGAGCCCCTCTTTCGCTTCCACCGTGATGCTTTGCGAATAGCCCGTATCGCCGGGGTGCAACCAAGTTCCGAGGCCGTCGCCCGCGCCTGGTACGTGACGCCACCCCGATGGCGCAACGAACGCCGGCGCGCCGGCACTCTTTGACGCCTTGGGCGAGGGGCTTGCGGCACTCCTGGCCGGCAGCCCGGTGAGTCCGAGGACGACTGCTGCCAATTCGACGAGGGCAACGAAAAACAAAACGCGTTTACGTCCCAGCATGTCCGCCAATCATTCAGACTGATCCTGTGCTCCTGCAAAGACCCCAGGAGGCATTATTCCAACGTTGAACGCGACCGGCGAGTGAGGAATCGGCGCCATCTTAGGCCCGGGATTACTCGCAGCTTCCGGAGGCAGGCACACCATGCGAAACGCGGCCTTCCTGACTTCACTGGCAATGTCGATCCTGTTGCCCGTCGCGCAAGCACGAGCAACGAGCGATCTCAACAAACCGTCGGGGACGAGGCTTGCTGCGTCGGCATCGTGCGCGGACACGACGGTGCGTTCTGTGGAACCGCGCCTA
>DATAPM010000204.1:0-5112 GCA_036265225.1 Vulcanimicrobiaceae bacterium | reverse complement strand
AGCATGCCCGCTGGCGTGTGAACGAGACGCGGCGTCGGATTACCGAGCCGAGGCAGCCGCGTGACGCTTTTGAGGACGATTGCGCCAATCTTCGAGAGGTCGGCGAAGGGTGCGTACTCCTCGCCCGACCCGTAGCAGCCGCTGCCCATCATCGTCGGATAAGGCAGCTCCAGCTTCCCGATCTTGACCGTAAAGCTCGGCTTCACGTTTACCATCGTAACTCGCCGGCCCAAAAGACCGGTCCTTCCCGGCAGACTCTCGCGTAGACGACATCGCTGCCGCCGCGATCGGCGGGCGGAAAGCCGGGGGCCTGCGCGCTGCTCGAATCGAGCGGAACGACGCATCCCCAGCATCCTCCGACGCCGCAGCCGAAGGTCTCCTCGAGCGCCAGCTGAGCCGGTACGTCGAATGCCGCTGCCACTCGCGCGACGGCGCGCAGCATCGGCGTCGGACCGCAGGCGAAAATTGCATCGGGCTTCGGTGACTCCGCCAACGCTTCGGTAACGAATCCGCGACGTCCCGACGAACCGTCGTCCGTAGTCAGAATCAGCTCGCAACCGGCATCGGCGAAACGTTGTGCTTCGACCAGCAGTTCGGCGCTGCGCGCGCCATAGAAGAGACGAACGCGGCCGCCGCGAGCGAGCAGTTCGTTGGCACAGAGCAACACGGATGCGATTCCGACGCCACCCGCGACGATCGCGACGTCGCGCTCGCTTCCGGTGCAGTCAAATCCGTTGCCGAGCGGTCCCATGACGTCGAGGCGATCGCCGGGACGCAACTCGCCCAGCTCGTGCGTGCGCCTGCCGGTGAGAAAAAAGAGAAGGCTTGCGAGCTTGCCTTCTGCCTCGTAGATGGCGAGCGCCGTCGCTGCCGATTGTGCGCTCGGTGGAATCGCCATGACGTATTGGCCGGGACGCGCGGCGCGTGCCAAATCCGGCGCATCGAGCGCCAACAGCACGACGCCGGTCGCCGGTTCGCGGCGCTCGACGACGGTGGTCGCGTGTACGCGGGCGTGCTGATTAAGCGTCGCCATCTTATTTAGGGTATTTTCTGCAAATTCTCAGAAAAATCTCCGGAATCGGGTGCACACCCTTGCGGGTCGAGCCGTTATACTGTATAGAGAGCGTAAATCACTGGGAAAGGAGGGTCCGCAGATGGCAGGTCTTATCGTCTTCAAATCGTTAGCCGACGCACTCAGAGCGGGTTATCAGGTTTACGATCGGACTGCGGATGGATATCTGGTCAGGACTCGCACGGCAGCCGGCTGGGCCATGGCCTTGGTCTCCTGTAAGTAAGTTCGTCTTTATACAATAAGCAACGCCGCCGGCAACCGTCCGGCGGCGTTGCTTATTATGCAACCGTGCTCGATCTAGGAGCGATAATCGGGCGGTGACGCGGGCTTCTCGATCTCCGGCGTCGATCCGGGCCGCCAGCCGCCGTAGGTGGGGCCGGGCGGCACCGCACTCGAGGTCGCATTGCCGGGAGGCGGTGCGCTCGATGTTCCGCCGGTCATTCCATAGCGCCGTCCGCCTAGCGCCGGTCCTAAGCTCGCGCCGCTGAGAACGGCGCCGATAATCTGCGCGATACCGACGAACAACGGTATCAATCCGCCGAGCAGCCACGGACCTGGGAAGAAAGTCCCATCGCCGTGGTATCCGATGAATCCCAACCCGATGAGCAGCGCGAGTCCGCAAAAGGCGACCTGCATGCCGCGCCGCAACTGCTGCTGCGCGAGGAAGTCGGGCTGGTAGCCGTATTGTTCGGGCGGCATTTGCGTCGTCGAGCCGGGAACCCATCCGTATTTCATGGCGCGGCGCATGTCGCGCGGGTTCGGCGGCGGCACGATGCCGCGGCGTAACATCTCCATGCGCTCCTGATGTGCCAACACTCGCGAGATGATGAATGCTGCAATGGGTGCGCCGAAGATACATAGGATTGCCACCATCGGCACGAGATCGCTAAGGTCCGTCACTGTAGAGCTTCTCCGTTAGTAAGTATGTGAATCGATCCATCGGACGTGGCTAGCCGCATCTTGCCCGCAGCCGACCCGAGTCGAATGGTGCGCTGGGCGTCGCGATCGAGCGTAGCGCCGTCGACGGAAATTCTTCCGTCCAGCGTCGATGCGTCGATCGCGAGGTTGGCGTTGGGAGCGAGCGCGATATGAATCGAGCCATCCGAGGTTTGAATGTTTGCATCGTTTGCGACGCTCAAGGCATCGGCTTTGATGCTGCCGTCGAGCGTTCGTGCCTGCAGGGTGTCGACCGTGACGTTCTTGAGGGCGAGGTGCCCGTCGTTCGACGCGAGGGCAAGCCGGTCGCCGCGAACGTTGGTCGCCGAGACGTATCCGTCGTCGCTTCGCACGTCGACCGTACCTTGCAGATCGGTCAGCGTCACGTGGCCGTCGAGAGAATGAACGGTCGTTCCGCCGGCGATTCCGAAGACGTCGGCGCCGTCGCAGCCGGCGATCTCGAGGTGCGCGCCGCTCGGCACGTCGACTTCGATGGCCTGCGTACTGAAGCCGAAGATCTCAAAAGAAAGCGCGCCCGCGTGGGGGCGCTCGACGCGCACGCCGTCCGCCGTACGCGTGACGTGCAGCTGCGAGTAGCTTCCGCTTGAATAAACGGCGCCACGAATGCTGGTGAGGTCGCGGACGTGAACCAGGTTATCGTTGGAGACCGCGACGTGAACGCGCGACGACCGATCGTCGATGACGACGTGCGGCTCGGAGCCGGCAGCCATCGGCGCGATCGTGCTGGGCGTAAAAGCGACGTGGTGAAGGCCGGCGGCGAAACTCGTGCCGCCGCGGCCCAGGGCGAAGATCGCCATCCCGACGATCAGGATCTCGGCGGCGATGAGCATGCCGACGACCGATGCACGCGACATTTAGAGCCTCGGCCCCCAGCCGTCGAAGGTGGGGCGCAGCGATTGCGCGGAGTTCCGGTCATCGGGCAGCGTAGACGGCGTACCATCGGTGCGGCCGCAGCCGGGAAGAGTCTTCTTAGGAATCGTGGTCATGTTGCGGTTAGAGCCTCCGTGAAAGTTCCTGCCCTAGGTACGGCAGCCGCCCCGGCTTGTTTCGCCGGCCGGGACCCCTTCATTAAGGGCTCCGGGCGAAACAATCGTCCCATCCATATCGTAGGACTGACGTGTCGGCATGCTTGGCCGAGGCCCCACCGGTGGCCGTAAAAGCCCTCCCGGAGGACGGCGAGCTGGTTGCGATGACGCTCAGGGGTAACCCGGAGAGCTTCGCCACGCTCGTCGAGCGATACGAGCGTGCCGTCTATCACTTAGCGTATCGAACCCTGCACGACGTCGAGGAGGCGCGCGATGCAACCCAGGAGGCCTTCTTCAAAGCCTTTCGCAGCCTTCGAACCTTCAAGACGGGGGCCAAGTTCTCGACCTGGATTTTCGCCATCGCTTATCATGCGTGCTGCGACCGGCTCAACCGGCGCAAGCACTACGTTAGCGACGAGATGCCGGATCGGGCCGACTCGGGGCCAGGCCCGGAGCAGCAGGCAATCGCCCTCGACGAGGCCTCGCGTCTGCGCTGCGCCATCGATGCGCTGCCTGAAAAGTATCGCACCGTGATCACGCTCTTTCACTTGCAGGGAAAGCAGTACGAGGAGATTGCCACGGTGCTTGGCCTGCCGATGGGTACGGTAAAGACACATTTGTTTCGCGCGAAGGAGCAGCTACGCAGGCTTCTGAGCGGCATGGAGGTAACCGAATCGTGAAGATGGACGACAGCGAACTGGAACGCGCGATCTTCGCGTTGCCACTCGAGGAGCCGCCGGCCGGCCTGCGTTCTTCGATACTGCTCGCCACGGCGTACCGTCCGGCACCCGTCTTCTCGCTGTGGGATCTGGCCGCTCTCGGCGCTGCCGGTGCAATAGCGATTTGGTTAGTTGGTCTGCTCGTGCTCGGCGGCGGATCGCTCTTCGTTCAGACGCTCGGTTTGATCGGTTCCTTTGCTTCGCGCTTCTTCTCCAACGCGACCACTCTCGCGTGGCTCGCTGCGGGCGGCGCGACGGCAATCTGGCTCTCGCTCTTTACCGGCCCGCAACCGGCCGGACTTCTGTCGTACAGGTCTCGACGAAGGGCTGAACGATAATCTCTATGCATGGACAAACGCCCACCCCAGGAGCGGCGCGCCTATAGGGTCCTCGTGGTCGAGGACGACGCAGCCATCCTTCGCGTCCTACAGCTCGAGCTCGAGCACGAAGGCTACGAAGTCGACGTCGCTCGCGACGGGCTCGCCGGCCTGGAAAAGGCCCTCAAAGAACCCGACTTAGTGATTTTAGACTTGATGCTGCCACGTTTGGACGGCGTCGAAGTCTGCAAGCGCATACGCGCCAAAAGCAGCGTCCCGATCATCATGCTGACGGCGCGCGACCGCGTTCCGGATCGCGTCGCCGGACTCGACGTCGGCGCCGACGACTACGTCACCAAGCCCTTTGCGACCGAAGAGTTGCTCGCCCGCGTCCGGGCGCGTCTGCGCGAGCGCTCCCCGCAAGGCAACGTCATCGAATACCGCGACGTCGTGATGGATCGCGACCGACACGAAGTTCATCGGGGCGGCAAGCAGATCCAGCTTACCGCCAAGGAGTACGCGCTGCTCGAATACCTGCTGCTCCATCGCAACAAAGTGCACACGCGCGACGAGCTGTTCAACGGAGTCTGGGGCAGCGACTTTCTCGGCGACTCCAACCTCATCGACGTCTACATCCGGTATCTGCGCGGCAAGATCGACGATGGCTTCGATGACAAGCTCATCACGACGGTCCGGGGCGTCGGCTATACGATCAAGGACTAGGTTCGGGAGCCGGTCGCGATGTCGCTAAAGTGGAGGATTGCGGCCGGGTATTCGCTGCTGCTGATCGTGGCCCTGACGCTAATGAGCGGGATCATCGTCTGGCGTTTTCAGCAGATTCTGTACGATCAGGCGCGGACCAGCGTGAACGCGACGATGCGGCAGATCGTGCAGTTCGCGCAGCAGACGACGACGCCGTTCTCGATTGAAGATTCGACCTCGGGATCGCTCCAGTTTTTGTTTAGCAGCAATAATCTCGCGACGTGGAACACGCCCAATAGCTTCGTACAGGTCGACTCGCG
>DATAPM010000203.1:0-3541 GCA_036265225.1 Vulcanimicrobiaceae bacterium | reverse complement strand
CGTCAAAGCCGGCGAGAGGGTGCGAACCGGCCAGAAGCTCGCCCTTCTCGGCAGCAGCGGGGGCTCGAGCGCACCACATCTACATTTTCACATGGTGAGCGGACCGTCGGCGGTAGCGTCGCAAGGCGTTCCCTATGTCCTGGACTCGTTCGCTCTTCGCGGAAGTACTAGCCTCAACGACTTCGTCCAGGTATTTACGCGCAAGAAGACGGTCGTCGAAGGTCCATATCTCACCACGACCCCTCAACAACATAAGTTGGAACTGCCGCTCAGCTACACGGTCGTCGACTTCAACGAATCGTCGCCGTCTCCATAGCGCCGCTGCCGCCGCGCAGTTCGAGGTGGTCGAAGCGCTCCCGCATCTTTACAAAGAGCTCGCTCGTCGAGCCTGCGGCGTTGGTCGAACCCAGCGATACGCGATTGTCGCCCGCGACGCCGTACACGTCGTAACGTCCGGCTTCGGCGACGATCACGTAATACCACGAGCGGTCGCGCGCGTAGAGAACTTTTGCCTTCGGGCCCGCGCCGGCAAACTGCGCGTGCGAGAAGTGGCCGTTCACGAGCGCCAGCGTTGCCGCGTCGTGGGACGATTGCGCGCGCGGCCAAAGGAAGCCGACAAAAAGTGCGGCTGCCATCGCGGGAACCAGCCACCACGGCGAGATTTGGCGCCGCGCGAACGGCAAAACGTTAGTCGCGGCCGGCGGCGCGAGCGGTTTGTTGACGCGCTCGAGCGCGAGAACGGTTTCTTCCACCTCGCCAAGACGCCGCAAGCATGCCTCGCACCCAGCGGCGTGCGCTTCGATCGCCGCAATCTCGGCGGCGTCGAGTTGACCGGCGGCGTAAAGCTCCGCCGCTTCGCCGATGTGATCGTTAACCTGCATCTGCGTTTTCCGGAATAAGCGACGCGCGCAAGGCCCTAAGCGCGGTGCTCAACCGTCCCTTCACCGTTCCAATCGGTATCGTTAAATCGGCGGCCACTTCCGCCAGCGTCATGCCGCCGTAGTAGGCGCGCTGCACGACGTCGGCTTGATCGGAGGTAAGGTTCCCGACCGCGCGAGCGACGCGTTCCCGCTCGACGGGATCCTCTTCCATCTCATAAGCGACCGGTGCCGGAAACTTGCCGATTGCGGCACGGCCGCGGGTGAAGGTCCGCAGCTGCGTCAGCGCAGCGTTGCGCGCGCACGTCACCAAGAACGCCTCCAAACTCCCGCGCTGGGTTGCGTAGGCGTTATGGCGCCGCCAAAGATGCAGAAACACGTCGTGGACGCATTCGCGTGCCGCTTCGGGGTCGTGCAGCAGCCGCAGGGCCGTGGAGTACATCCGTGGCCCGCAGCTGCGATAGGCGGCCTCGTACGCGTCCGCTTGCCGTCGCGCAAATCCGTCCTCGAGCGACGCATCGCGCACGCTAACCGAACGCGCGGTCCTCGAAGCGAAGGCCGTTACCATCAATTTCGACGGTCCGGTAGCCGATGGCATGGAGGAGCTCGCTGCGAGGAAGCGTCACCGGCCCTGGTTTCGGCGCGGCACCCGGTTTTGGCTGCGGGTATCCCGTCGCGTCGGCGCTGGCAAACCGGATATTTCCCTCTTGGTGGGTGACGATCTGATGGATGTGCCCGTTGAGCACCGTCACGTGGTCGAATCGCCGTAGTAGAGCCAGCGCCTTGCTGCCGTCTTCCGTCGTCCACCCCCAATCCGGATAGAGTGCGTAGAGCGGGACGTGCGTGAAGACGACTACCGGCGTCGATGCCGGAGTACCGCTCAGGTCCTTTGCCAGCCAATCGAGCTGCTCGCTGCCCAAGACGCCCATCTTCTCGAAGTTGAAGACGTTGAGTACGGCGACGTAATGGACGCCGTTGGCGTCCCACGAGCTCCAGCCGCCCGGCTTCGAGTCCGGAATACGGAAGGCTTTCATGTAGCCGGCGACGTCGTTCCCCAACACGTCGTGCTCGCCTGGAAGCGCGATCAGGGGCGCCTTGAGCTGCGAGAGAATCGCGCGCGCATCGTCGAACTGTGCCGCCGTCGAAAGGTGCGTGATGTCCCCGGTGTGCACGACGAAGGCGGGCCGGGACGGCATCGCGTTGATTGCATCGACTGCCATCTGCAGCGTTCCGGCGACGTCGGGATTGGCGGCTTGTTTGAACCCGATGTGGCTGTCGCTGATCTGCACGAACTCAACCGCACCGGCTGAGCCCGCAACCGCTCTTCCGGTGAGAAGTCCCCCGGCGCCCAACGTGTACGCGATGCCGGCGCCCGTCCAAGCAACGTGAGAAAGAAAGTCGCCGCGCCTCATGGTTGCGCCGCCTTGACGACGATCGTCGCCTTCATGAACGGATGCAGCGCGCAGAAGTACGCGTAGCTGCCGGGCTTGGTGAACGTGTAGCGCCAGATCTGCCCGGTGTCGATGCCCTTTGAATCAAAGGCGCCGGTATTCGAGGTGACGGTGTGCGCGTCGTCGTCGCGGTTGGTGAAGGTCACGGTCTGCCCGGCGGCTATCGTGAGTTGCGCCGGGTGAAAGGCGTCGTTGCTGATCTCGACCGTCGCCGGTGCCGATGCGTAGGCCGGGGCGGCGAGCAGCATCGCCAGGATGATAAGTCCGATCTGTTTCATACCCATGCTATGCCGAAAGCGTCGAAACGGTTATTGGTCCTGGCGTGGCTCCTGGCCGCCATCCCGATGCATGTCTCTGCGCAGGCCCAGGCGACAGCGTCAGCGACACCGTCGCCGGCATCGAGCCCCTCCGCCCTTCCCGAAGACCCGAAGGTCACTGCCCTCGTGGGCCGGTGGATTGAGCATCTTCAAAGCGAGCCTCCGGAGAATTTGCGACCGCTAAACTCAAACGATGGCCCCCTACTGGTCGTGGCGGCGAGAGTCCTGGCCGGGCAAGGCGATCCCATCTCAATAACCTATTCAGGCGCAACGCCTCCCGACGATCACCTTCTGTACTACCTGTACCTATACAAGGTAAAATTCCAGCACTCAAGCGTGAGCGTGATGCTCTTTATCGATGCTTCGGGCAACGTCCATCAGATTATGTTTACATCAGATCATCCGTTTCAGCTCTAGGCGCGCCTATTCACGAAAATGGCGCGATTCCTTAAGGCTATCCTCACAGCGGCTAGCGCCGTTCTTGTGGGGTGCACATGGCGCCCGCAGTAGACGGCTCCCCCGCCAATCTTGGGATGACTAGGCCGCCTGCACCCATGATTTTCGACGACGAGTTCAACGGCTCGCAACTCGATAAGAAGATTTGGCTCTGGTGCTATCCCGAACGGGTCGCCGCGTTATTGCAGGTTGCCCTACCGCGAACGCGAGCAGTATCGGCCGTCGCAGCTCGTCGTGCACGACGGCGCGCTACATTTAATTGCCATGAAGCGCTCGGTCGAACCGCACTTTCCGTGGACCTCGGGCATGGTAGCGACCGGCGTCCGGCCACGGCTTCTGGCCGGCATTTTCGCTCTTACCGGCCGATGGTTCGTGGCCGCCCGAGATCGACGTGATGGAATGGCAAGGCGCGCAGCCGAATCGAGCGGCCATTTTCCAT
>DATAPM010000202.1:0-3698 GCA_036265225.1 Vulcanimicrobiaceae bacterium | reverse complement strand
GACGCCTCGGGATGCGGCAAGTCGGTCGTCTACGTGACGTCCTACGACAACTCGGTCTACATCTATAACCAGAAACACAACGGCGGGGCGTCCTGCGGTCAAATTACCGGGCTGACCAACCCCCAAGGACTTTTCGTGGATGAGCACGGCAACGTGTGGGTGGCGATCGCCGGAGACTGCCGCAAACACGTTCTCCAGCGTGCTGGAGTTCGCGCCCGGCGGCACGACGCCCATGAAGACCCTCCAAGATCCCGCCGGTCCGGCTACCGACGTCGCCGTCGACAATAAGAGCGGGACGGTCTACGTGACCGACTTCTTCGGCTACGCTCAAGGCTGCGGCAGCGGCAACGACGGCGTGGTCGAGGTGTACGCCGGCGGCAGCACGACGCCGACGGCGACGTTGAGCGATCCGAACATGAACTACGCTTTCAACGATGCGATCGACAATCACGGGAATCTTTACGTCACCTTCCTCAAGCTCAACGGCCCGACCGGGAGCGGACGCATCAACGAATGGATGGGCGGCAGCGGCTCGGCCGTGGATCTCGGCATCGCGCTGCAAGCACCGGGCGGGATTCAAACCACGAAAAGCGGTGCGCTGCTGGTTTGCGATCAGTCGGCGGCCTGCGGCGAGTTCGCTCCTGGTTCAACGACGATGACGAATCTTTTTGCAACCGGTACGCCTGGGTCGTTCGGCGTCGCCCTCGACAAGCGCGAGAAGCACGCCTGGGTCGAAAATGCGGGTTACGGATTGTTGCAGCGGTACAAGTACCCGGGCCCCGACGCACATCCCCAGCAGTCGATTACCGTTCCGAACGGGGGGTATGCGGGGGTCGCGGTCAGTCCGGCCTCCCCACAGGGCGGGCCCTACTAGCGGAGCCCGCCGTTGGCCCGCGTGGCTACGTCCGCCGTCCCGCCCACGACGGTTATTTGCGGCTGAGCGACGGTATACGACTGCGGATGGTAGGTGCCGGCGAAAAAGGTGATGCTGAGGGCGAATACGGCCGTGGCGGCGAGCAGCCAGAGATCTCGTGTCATGGGCTCATCGTAGCAAAGTGGCCGTTCCAAAAACGTACGGCCTTCGCGGGTGCCTTCCCGGCCCGGCTACCGAACCGGTACTGAATGCGGCTGGGCAGCCAGAATCGCCTTGACGCGCGCGGCGATGGCCTCGCCGGTCAAACCAAAGAGACCGCGCTGCTTGTCCTGCGAGTCATGCTGAACCAGCACGTTGGCGACACCGATGCGCTCGACGCGCAGCTTCAACCCGCGATCGGAGATAAACTCCGCCACTGCCGTGCCGAAACCACCCGCCAGCGAGTGTTCCTCGAGGGTGATGATGTGGCTGTGGTCGCGCTCGAGCTCGATCAGAAGCGCCTCATCTAGCGGTTTAGCAAACCGGCCGTTGATGACCGTCGGGAGGGTGGCCGCCTCGGGATCACCGAGCAGAGAATACGCATCTAGCGCAACGTCGGCGGCGGTGCCGTAGGCGATGAGGGCTACGCCGCTGCCCCAGTGCAAAACTTCGGCTTTGCCGTGGCTGATTGGTGCGAGCGGAATCTCGTGCTTACCGGTGGTCGATCCGCGCGGGTAGCGAATTGCCGCCGGTGCGTTGAGCGAGAGCGCGTGCTCCATCATCGGCAACAGCTCGGCTTCGCAGCGCGGCGCCATCAGCGTCATTCCCGGAAGCGTCCGCATATAGGCGATGTCGTAGAGTCCCATGTGAGTCGGGCCGTCGTCGCCGACGAAGCCGGCGCGGTCCATGCAAAAGAGGACGGGTAGACCCTGCACGACGACGTCGTGGACGATTTGGTCGTAGGCGCGCTGCAAGAACGTCGAGTAAATCGCGCAGATGGGGCGGAAGCCGCTCGACGCCAGCCCGGCAGCGAAGCAGACCGCGTGCGCCTCGGCGATCCCGACGTCGAAGTACCGGTCGGGAAAGCGTTTGCCGAACTTGGCGAGACCGGTGCCGTCGGGCATTGCGGCAGTAATGCCGACGATGCGCGGGTCTTTCTCGGCAATGGCGATCATCGCGTCGCCGAAAGCGTCCTGGAACTTGGGGCGGCCGGCAGGACTGCTCTTCTTGCTGCCGTCGGACGGCTCGAACGCGTTGGCGCCAATGCCGTGGAAGGTGCGCGAGTCGCGCTCGGCCGGCTCGTAACCTTTCCCCTTGATGGTGCGGACGTGCAGCAGCACCGGTCGCTCGAAATCCTTGGCCGTTTGCAGCGCGTCCACCAGCACGTCGTAGTTGTGGCCGTCAACCGGACCGATGTAGCGGAAACCAAGCTCTTCGAAGATCACCGCGGTCTTCTCGGACGGCCCGATGAAATGCATCGCGCCGATCTCGGCACCCTCGATGGCCCTCTTGGCGGCCTGCCCCAGCGGTATGCGCTTGAGCATCATCTTCCCGGTGCGCCGAACGAAGTTGGCGAAGGGCTTGGTGCGCAGCACCGACAGGTACGAGGCGATCGAGCCGACGTTGGGGGCGATCGACATCTCGTTGTCGTTGAGAATCACCACGAAGGGCGTCCGCAGCGCGCCGGCATTATTGAGCGCCTCGTAAGCGAGGCCGCCGGTCAGGGCACCGTCGCCGATAATCGCGACGACGTTCTCCTTACCGCCCATCAGGTCGCGCGCCAGTGCCATTCCTAGTGCCGACGAGACCGACGTGCTGGCGTGACCGGCACCAAAGGGATCGTACGGCGACTCGCTGCGCATCGCGAATCCGGAGATGCCTCCGCCCTTGCGAATCGTGCCGAAGCGATCGCGTCGCCCGGTGAGAATCTTGTGCACGTACGTTTGATGGCTGACGTCCCACACGAGCTTGTCGGCGGGAAGGTCGAGCACTTTGTGCAGCGCCAGCGTCAACTCGACGACGCCGAGATTCGGCGCGAGGTGGCCGCCGTTGACGGCGCACGTTCGAACGAGCAGGTCCCGAATCTCGCTGGCCAAGACATCTATCTGTTCGCGTCGCAGCCTCTTAACGTCAGCCGGAGAGTCGATGCGCTCGATGACCATGTACGACGTTATATCCTGTTCGCCAATCGTTACCCTGCGGAGTCCACTAAGCAATCGGCGCAGGAAGATGCGAGGCCGCGACGACGGCGGCCGCCAGCGCCGCGGCGCGCGGCGCTTCGCGTGCGAGCCAGCGTGCCTGCGGCCAGTTCGACGGTTTGAGCAGCGCGCGCCACGGCACCGCCCAATCGGGCGAAATCTCGTTTTCCGGCGTGTCGAGAATCACGCGCACCGCTGCCACGCGCTGCGCGGTCAAACGTCCGGTCTCCATATCCACGCCGGCGTAGCCACGTTGCGCCCAATGCGTGCGTTCGTCGCCGTTGACGATGGATTCCGCGGTGAGCAGCGGATCGAAGACCGGCTCGACGCCGAGCCCTCGCGCGCCGCGTGCCAACGCTTCAACCAGGCCCTCGTCGCAGCGCAGCGTGGTGCCGTCGGGGCGGCGCACTTCGCGGGGCAGTAAGAGCGTCCCGGTGGGAAGGCCCGGACGTAACGCGCCGGCCAAACCGCAGCTCAGTACCGTATCGCCCAGGTCTTCGTGCAGATCCGCCAGGGCGACCCCGGCAAGGACGATGCGCGCCTGGGGAAGCGCGCGGCGCAGCGGTTTGCGCTCCACCGAGGTTGCGGCAACGATGACCACCGGGCGATGGATTCCCCGCCCGTGCAGCCAACCCGCCTCCCTACGC
>DATAPM010000201.1:0-7544 GCA_036265225.1 Vulcanimicrobiaceae bacterium | reverse complement strand
CGAACAATCAGTCCTGGCAGTCGTTCGGCGGAGCCGGTTATGTCTTCAACCACGGCCAATCGATTCTGGCCTTATGGCGTACGCTGAACTACAACGCGTTCCCGCCGGTGTCGCACACGCAGAAACTCACCCTCTACGGTCCGATCATCGGCTATTCATTTTAGGAAGACGAAACACAGCGCCGCGACCGTCACGAGACCGGTTACGCCCCAACCGGCCGTCGCCAGCTGCAGGCCGATCGGCGTCCCGCGCATCGTCCGCGAGTGCCTCGCGACCAGCAGACTCAGCGCAAGCGTAATCGGCGCGGCGATTCCCGCCGCTACCGAAGACCAATAGAGCAGCCAGATCGTCCCCAGCGGTACGAGTGCCAACGCCGCCGCTACGGCGAGCGTGGCGTAGATAATACCGTAGAACCCGCGCGCCGCGCGCGGCTCCAGGGTTAGACTTGCGGACCAGCCCAACGTCTGCGCGACGACGTAGCCGTTGGTTGCGGCGATGATAGGAATCGCGATTGCGGACGACGCCAACAGCCCAACGCCAAAGAGCCGTGTATCCCACGAGCCGGCCAGGGGCCTCAGCGCCGCCGCCGCATCGGCCGCGCTCCGAATCGAGGCGCCCGTCTTTCCCGACATGGCCGCGGTCGCGATCAAGATAAAGAGAAAGCTCGAGCCGGCCACCAGCATCCCCATTGCGGCATCGGCACGAAAGGCACCGGCCTCGGAGCGAACCGGCCGGCGCTCCGCCACTTCGATGGACTCCCAAAAGTAAACGTAGCTCGTCAGCGTCGTGCCCAGCAGCGCCAGCGCGCCGGTGAGGTAGACCCGCGAGAACTCGATCTTAGGGACGACGATGCTGCGCAGCACGGCGCTCCAGTTAGGATGCGCCAAGATTGCCGCGGCGACGTAGCAGAGAAAGACGAGCGTAAACGATGCCAAGAGGCGCTCGATGCGCAGATACGATTTCGTCGCCAGCATCCAGCCCATCACGGCAACCAGCGGAATGACGAAATAATCCGATGGCAATCCAACGAGTAGCGTCAATGCATCGGCGCCGGCGCGCATGTCGGCACCGAGCGTGAAGATGCAGACCGCGACGATCGCGGCAGCGCTAACGGCGGCCGGTATTCGCCCGTACGTCTTGACGATGGCCTGCTGTATGCTCAGGCCCGAGACCGCCGCGATGGACGCCGCGATGGCTTGAACGACGGCCAGCATCGGCAAGAGCAATACCACCAGCCAGCTCATCGCGTATCCGCTCGCCGCGCCGACGACGGCAATCGACCCGACCGTGGTCGGATCGTTCGCCGAGGCGCCCGAAACTAAGCCGGGGCCGAGCCCGCGAATGAACCGGGGTCGCGCGATTTACGCTGCCCCGTCGCCGTAGATCAGCGCCGTTTTCGTCGTTCCTGCGGCGAGATAATCTTGGAGCGGAACTTGCAGCGCCTTGAAAAACTCGTCCGCCGCGCGCTGTCCCTTTGCGGCTTTCTCGTCGCCGCGCACGACGCGCGTCGAAAATCCGAACTCCGCGACGAGCGGCTCGAAACGGTCGGGAATCGGGCGCGCCCACAGCGCGAGCGTCGTATGCGCGGTCACGCCGCGGCCAAACGAGAGCGTTCCCAGCGTGCTCTGAATCTCAAAGACCTTCGCTCCGGCAACGATCGCCATCGTCTGGTTGAGATCGATATCCATCGTCTTGAAATGCGGCAGCGCGTTGGCCAACCGCGTCAGCGGGATCTCGGGTTCTACCTCCGGATACTCCACGATGACGTTGTTGGAAAAGATGCTGACCATCGTTCCGGGCGACTCTCCGCGGATCAGCTCCTCTTTGAACTTCTTCTTCTGAAGCTTGACCAGCGTCGTGTCGGTATCGAAGGCGGCGGCGCGTTCGTACTCGGGTGCCCGGCACTTAAAAGTCAGCTCCCAGCTATCGTCGGGCCAGCCGCCTTGGCGAATCTGACGGATGCGGAAGATCAGCTTGTTCTTGCGCAAGTCCTCGTTCTTGGTATCGTAGAACTGGACGATGCGAAGTTGCGAGTCGAGCGATTCGACCGGCTCGTAATGCACGCCGAGCTTCTCGGCATACTGCTGCAGCAGCTCGTTGAACTCCAAGAGCGACCGTCGCTTGGGGAACTTCTCCGGCTTGAGCAGCAGCTTGAACTCGCGGTGCGTAACCAAGGGCTGCGAAGCATCGTCGTGAGGTTTAGCCATCTAAAATCTCCTATTCGTCGCGCACGCAGCGAAAACCGAGGTGCGACATGCCCGAGTCGATCATTTGCGGCGAACGCGCCGCCGGACGGAATCGCAAGCAATAACTCGGCGAGCACAGGAACGAGCCGCCCTTGAGCACCTTGCGCGGGATGCGGAACTGCGGCTGACACGGATCGTAGCTTAACTCGCGTGCTACCGCCCCGCCGCAACACGGCGATGCAACCGCTTCGCGATCTTGGACAAACCAATCGCTGGTCCACTCCCACACGTTGCCGGCCATGTCGTACAGGCCAAAGCCATTGGCGCCAAACTGCCCGACCGGCATGGTTCCGGGTCCGCGCCGCAAGGTGCTGCGCCATGGGAAATCGCCCTGCCAGGTGTTCGCCGCCGGCTTTCCGCCCGGCATCATCTCGTCGCCCCAGACGAAGTCTTTTCCGTCGAGTCTGCCGCGCGCGGCGTACTCCCACTCCGCTTCGGTCGGAAGGCGCATCCCGGCCCACTCGGCATACTTTTCGGTGTCTTCATAAGCCACGTGTATCACCGGGTGATCGGGCCGCGATTCGATCGAGCTTCCCGGCCCGTCGGGATGTTTCCAACTCGCGCCCGGCGTCCAAGACCACCATTGTGAGTAGTCCCGTAAATCGACCGGTCCCGGGGTCATATGAAACACCAGTGCGCCCGGAACGAGGTTCTCCGGCAACGCACCTGGATAGTCGGCCGGGTTTAACGGACGCTCGGCCACCGTGACGTAGCCGGTTTGGCGCACGAACCGCGAATACTCGGCATTGGTAACCGCGTAGGGCGCGATCGAAAAGCCTCCGACCGCCACCTCCCGAACCGGCGCCTCTTCCGAATAGAAGTGATCCGACCCCATTTTAAATGTGCCGCTCTCGATGCGGACCATGTCCATGCTTGCCGGCCGAACCATTTAGCCTATTTTACCGGCGGAAACGGCCCCTCCCGCCGCGCCCGCGCCGACCGGCCGCCGTTAACTTTCGTTAACGAAGGACGGCCGAATCGAGTCCAGAAAATCTGTTTCCCCCTTTCCCTCGATTAACGCTTTACGCGCAGCTAGGCCTTGCGCACGAAGGGAGTTGACTAGAATGCCCACTCAGAAGCCGCCGAACATTATCGCCATCATGGCCGACGATATCGGCTGGTTTAACATCGGCGCGTACCATCAAGGTATCATGGCCAGCCGAACGCCCAATCTCGACCGGCTTGCTGCGCAAGGAATGCGATTTACGGACTACTATGCGGAGGCGAGTTGCACTGCCGGGCGCGCGAACTTCATCACCGGCGAACTGCCGATTCGCACGGGCTTGACGACCGTCGGTCAAGCGGGAGCGAAGGTTGGGATGCCCGACGAGGCACCCACCATTGCAACGGCTCTTCGCTCAATGGGTTACGCTACCGGTCAGTTCGGAAAGAACCACCTGGGCGATCTCAATCAATACTTACCAACCGTTCACGGCTTCGACGAGTTCTTCGGCTATCTCTACCACCTCGACGCCATGGAAGATCCCTCACATCCCAACTATCCGCAGGGACTCAAAGACAAAATCGGTCCCCGCAATATGATTCACAGTTGGGCCACCGACCAAGACGATGCCACGGTCGATCCGCGATGGGGTAAAGTCGGCAGACAAAAAATCGAAGACGCCGGCACGCTCTATCCCGAGCGTATGAAAACCGTCGATGACGAGATCTTGGATCACGCCGTAAAGTTCATTGACAAAGCCAAGGCCGACAACAAGCCATTTTTCGTATGGCTGAATCCGACGCGCATGCACGTCGTGACCCATCTTTCCGACAAATATGAAGCCCTGCGGACGCCGGAAAACGGTTGGTCGGAATCCGAAGCCGGCATGGCTCAGCTCGACGACATCGTCGGTGCGGTAATGCAGAAACTCAAAGACGATGGGCTCGATGAGGACACTATCGTCATGTTCACCACCGACAATGGGACGGAGAACTTCACCTGGCCGGATGGCGGGCAGACGCCCTTCGCCGGCGGGAAGGGCACCGTGCTTGAAGGCGGTTTCCGCTCGCCCTGCATCGTCCGCTGGCCCGGTCACGTGCCCGCCGGTAAGGTCGAGAACGGGATCTTCTCCGGGCTCGATTGGTTTCCGACGTTCGTCGCCGCAGCCGGAAACGCCAATATCGTCGCCGAGCTCAAGGCTGGGAAGCAGCTCGGAGACCGAACGTATAAAGTGCACCTCGACGGCTACGATCAGTCAGATCTCATCACTGGAAAAGGCCCATCGAACCGGCACGAGATCTTCTACTTCGCGGAAAGTACCCTCGGTGCGGTGCGCGTCAACGACTATAAATATCGGTTCATCGACCAGCCCTCGGGATGGCTCGGCGGAACGGTCAAGGTAGACTGGCCAATCCTCACCAACATCCGGCTCGATCCCTTCGAACGCACCGGCATATCCGGTACGCTGAACTATTACCACTTCTTCGTTTACCAGTTCTGGCGCTTCGTGCTCGCGCAAGAGGTCGTCGGCAAGCTGGCCGAAACGGCGATCGACTTTCCACCGATGCAGAAGGGTGCATCCTTCAACCTCGAAGATGTCAAGGCAAAAATCGAAAAGGCTGCTGCCGCACACGCCGCCGGCTCGTAACCGGCACGTTACTCGAGCGCGAGCGCCCCTCTCAAGGGAGCGCTCGCGCTTACGAGTCCGTCGCTTTGAACTCCGAGCTCAGCCCTTCACCCAACGTTTTGCGGTCCTTCTCGCCCACGGTTAGCGGCGCGGGCTCCCACGGCTCCCACTCTTCCCAGCCCAACGCTTGCGAGAGCAATCTGAAACCGAATCCCGCGAGAAACGCGATTCCGGTAGAGGGGATCACCGATAGTCCCAACTGCTGATTGCAAACCAGGTAGACGACGCCGGTCAATATCGCCGCGGTAACGAAGAACTCGCCCCGCACCAACTGCTTGGGAACGACGTTGCAGGCAATGTCGATGATCCACCGCCCCGCGGTCGTAGCGATGACGCCGATAATTACCGCGGCAAAGTATCCAAGATTCGCGGCCAGCGCCGCCTGAACGCCGACGATCGCATACCATGGCAGCGAAAACGCCGTCATGAACTGAAATAAGCCATCTTTAAAACGCTGCTCCGACGCGTAGTCGATGGCAAGCGCGATGCCGGCCGCGCCCAAACAGGCGAATAAGTACCATGGATTCTCTAGCGGCGAAGGCACCTTGTTCACCAGTACGTCACGAACGATGCCGCCGCCGATGCCGCCGGCATACGCCAGAATGACGATGCCGATAACCGTGAAGTGCCGGTAGTGGTCGGGCCGGCGCGCCAGCAGCGCGCCGTTGAAGGCGTTGGTCGTGGCCGCGATCAGCGAGATCCAGTCGGCCGTGGCGAACGTCCAGACTCCAAACTTCGAAAGGATTAACGGTGTCATGCAGCCTCCGCAGGATTACGCGAAAAATAGACGCCGACCAGTGTAACGACGATGACCTGGATGACGAAGTAGGTTAAGACCGTGGCCGTGACGGTCGGCGAGCGCAGGCTCGTCGTTGCGAGCACCGCGCAGAGGCCGATGTTGCGCAGTCCCGTTCCGATGGCCAGCACGCGCCGGTCCTGCGGATGCGGCGCGCCGAGAAGCCAGCCGACCAACAGCGACAACAGCACGAGGCAGAGCATCGCCCACATGCCGTGCGAACCGTAGACGAGCGCGACGTCGTGCACGAGCGTGGGGAAAAGCACGACGATCAACGCAATCACCGAGAGGAAAAACAAAAGCTGCAGTGGACGGCCGAGCCGCTCCGCGATCTTTGGCGCGCGCGCTCCGACGACGATCCCGACCAGCAGCGGTACGATCTGAAAGAACAGCAGCGTGAACAAAAAATGCGACAGCGGTATTTTTGCTTCCGCTCCAGCCGGAAGAACGAACATCGCCGTGATCGGAATGGTCACCACCGAAACGATCGGTAAGACGAGCGCGAGCTCGACGGCAAAACCGAGCCGTCCGCCGCGCTTCCTCACCTGCGCCAGCACGAACGGCACGCCGGGGGCGATCGCCATCAAAAGAAACCCCGTGGCGATTTTCGGCGGCAGAACGAAGAGTTTTGCGAGCGCGACGCCGAGGGCCGGAACGAGAACGATGTTGGCCAGCAACGCCCGCCCCAGCAAGCTGACGTTCTTAAGGCTCGCTATGAGGTGCCCGCGATCGACCTGCAGACCGGCGCCCAAGGTCAGCGACACGAGCATGATCGCGGCCAGAAGTTTTTCGGGGCTCACGCGCACGGAGATTCAAGACCCGAACCGTACGGGCCTAGTGCCAACCCCTCCTTAGGCGTCTCGTCGTAGACGAGCCCTGGCTTAAGCTGTTGCCTTCACCTGATTCGGATCGACCTTCACGCCCGGACCCATCGTACTCGCCAGCGTAACGCTGCGAAGATAGGTTCCCTTTGCCGCAGACGGCTTGGCGCGAATGATGGCATCGAGCAGCGTCACGACGTTCTCCACGAGATGTTCGTCGTCGAAGCCGGCCTTGCCGACGATCGTGTGGATGATGCCGCTCTTATCGAGACGGAACTCCACCTTGCCGGCCTTGATGTCGCGAATTGCCGCACCAATATTTGGCGTGACCGTACCCGCTTTGGGGTTCGGCATCTTTTGCGCCAGGATGCGTCCGAGTTCTTTACCGACCTGCGCCATCATATCGGGCGTGGCGACGGCGACGTCGAACTCCGTGAAGCCGGCCTTGACGCGATCGATCAGATCCTGATCGCCGACGATGTCGGCACCGGCCTCTTGTGCGGCCTTGGCATTATCGCCCTTGCTGAAGGCAATGACGCGAACCGTGCGGCCCGTTCCGTGCGGCAGTAGAACCGTGCCGCGAACGTTTTGGTCGCTCTTTTTGGGGTCGACGCCGAGACGCACGTGCGCCTCGACGGTTTCGTTGAACTTTGCGTTGGCGTTCTTCTTGACGATCGCGATCGCTTCGGGAGCCGAGAAGAGGCGCGCCGCATCGTAGCTACTCGCGAGCGTCTTAAAACGCTTACCGTGATGTTGCGGCATATTAGGCCTCCACCTCGACGCCCATTGAGCGCGCCGTTCCGGCGACGATCTTCTTCGCCGCGTCAATGTCGTTGGCGTTGATGTCGGGCATCTTCACCTTGGCGATAGCTTCCAGCTGCGATTGCGTCAGCATCCCAACCTTATTGCGGTTAGGCTCTTTGCTGCCCGATTCGAGCTTGAGCGCCTGCTTGATGAGAAACGACGCCGGCGGCGTCTTGGTGATGAACGTGAAGGTGCGGTCTTCAAAAACCGTGATCTCCACGGGAATGATCATGCCGGCCTGCGAGGC
>DATAPM010000200.1:0-2070 GCA_036265225.1 Vulcanimicrobiaceae bacterium | reverse complement strand
TTTATCGGTGCATTACTGGGGCGCGTCGGCGATGATCGCGCTCGTTTTCCTGCACTTGCTCCAAGTATTGATCTTCGGCGCCTATAAGTCGCCGCGCGAGCTGCAGTGGGTCGTCGGCGTTCTCTTACTGCTCGTCACGCTCGTCCTGGGACTCACCGGCTACCTGCTGCCGTGGGACATGGACGCGTACTTCGCCTCGCAAGTCTCCCTCAACATCACCGGCCTGGCGCCGATTGCGGGACCGTTCATACAGCACATCGCGCAGGGCGGCGGCGGAATGGGAACGGAAACGATCAATCGTTTCTTCGGCCTTCACGTTTGGCTCATGCCGGCGGCACTGCTCGCGCTGGTCGGCGCGCATTTAACGATCTTCCGGCACAACGGACCTGCGGGCCCGGTGGTCGAGGATCCGCGCACGCTGAAGCCGGGACGCTTCTGGCCGGATCAGATGTTCATGGACGGAGCGTTCTCGTTCATCGTCTTCGTCATCATCGTCTTCTTGGCGTTAGTGTCGCCGCCGTATCTCGATGCCAAAGCGGACCCCACTAAGTTTTTCGTACCGTACCCGGCCTGGTATTTTCTCTCGCTTTTCGGGTTGCTGGGGCTGGTGCCCCCGGAGATTCACGTAGGCCCGTTAACGATCAGTCTGGAGCTGATCGCGACGATAATCGTGCCAACGCTCTTCCTGGTCGTGGTGCTCTTGCTGCCGTGGCTGGACCGTAGCCGCAGCCGCAGCTTTGCGGCGCGCGCCGGCTTGCTCTGGGCGACGACCATCGTTATCTGCGGCATCATCGGCCTTACGATTTTCGGACAGGTAACGACAATGATCAAACAGGCCGCCGCGCCGCCTTCACCGCCGGAGTCGGTGGTGCTCAGCCAGGCTGAAGCGGCGACCGTTCCGGCCGGCGCTTCCGGATCGACCTCGGCCAACCCGGCCGGCGCCAAGGTTTTCTCGACGAACTGCGCCAGCTGCCACGGCGCGCAGGGTACCGGCGTTCCCGGCACGTTCCCGCCGCTGGCCGGCAATCCGGTGGTCACGGGCGACGCGAACAAGGTTATCGGCATCGTTCTCGATGGTCTGCATGGCTCGATCAGCGTCAGCGGTCAGACGTACAACGGCATGATGCCGCCCTGGAAAGGCACGCTCTCCAACAAAGACGTGGCCGACGTCGTCACGTACATTCGCGGATCGCTCGGAAGCAATAAAGCCTCGGCGGTTACCGAGGCGCAAGTCGCCGGCTACAAACCCTAAGAGTTAGGAACCGCGCAGGGGCGCCCGGTGTACAGCACCAGCGCCGCCTTGCGGTCAACGGCGACGAGCTCGCGGATTCGACCGTAAGTTGGAGCCTGCGCTACGCTTGCCGCCGGAACGACGACCCATACCCGCGATGCCGAGCAGATGACGCCGCGCGGATCCATTCCGTCCGCTTGCGGATCCCCGTCGCCGGGCGGGGCGAGCACGCGGACCACTGGACGCGTATAAAACAGCAACGCGTTGCCGCCGGACACGCCTTGAATGGCGACGACGTCGCCCGGACGACGTTCGCGTTCGATGACGGCCGCGAGCCGTGGTATGGGCTTAAAGGCTTCGGCATGGGGCAAGACGCGAGCCGCAACGACGTCGACGGCGACGATCGACGCAATGGCCAGCGCAAACGGCGCGAGACGCACGCTCTTTGCTCGTGCTACCAACACCGCCGTCACGAGCGAACCGGCAAAAATTGCCAGCGCCATTGCCAGCAGCGGCGGAACTGCAGCAGCCACCTCGGCCGTCAGGCGGTTGTTCCGCGTGAAGACCCAAATCGCAATGGCCAGCATCCCCATCGTTACCGGAACGGTCGCGGCGGAAACGATGGCCGAGCGCGTGCCGCCTTTTCGCACGACCGCTTCGAAATAGAGCGCGGTAATCAGCGCAAGCGCCGGAAACTCCAGAGCGACGTAGTTCGGCAGCTTCGTGCGCGCAAAGCTAAAGAAGAGCAGCGGCATGACGATCCAGCAGAAGCCGAGGCGAACGAGTCGCGCGACGGGCTCCGTCGGGCGTTCGCGGGCCGCGCGGACGCCGTACACGAC
>DATAPM010000199.1:0-12568 GCA_036265225.1 Vulcanimicrobiaceae bacterium | reverse complement strand
GGTTTCGTAGAGCGTGTGACAGAGAATTTCGATCATCTCTTGGTGCACGTGCGGATCGCTGCTGGGAGCGGCTACGGCATAATCGGCGTTTTCGCCGGGGAGCGCAAAGGTGAGCGCGCCGCGATCGCGCGCGCGCTCGAGCACGCGAGCGACCTCCGGATCGCCCTCGGGCGGACCGAAGCCCATCACGATATCGTTCGGATCGAGCACGGCGTCGATCCACGGCGCGAATGCCAGGCTCAAGTCCATCGCCGGCAGTGCGCGCTTTCCGACGATGACGGGATGCACGAACTCTACCGAGACGTGCTGCGCGTCGGTGGCGTAGGGCCCTCTTCCAAATGCCAGCAAACGGCCGCCCCGGCGAAAGCGCTCGAACGTCTGCCGGCAGGCCAGCGCCAGCGGCCGCGCCTGCTGCGGGAAGAATGCATCGGCGACAACGTCGCGCTCGGCGAAGCGCTGGGCGATCCACTGCTCGAGTTGCTGCAGTGAGGGCTCGTGCGTCAGCATATGCGTGGGAGGGGGTCGCCGACGAGCATGTCGATGATACGGCTGCCGCCGTAGCTCGTCACCGCCAGCACCGCTCGTGCCGGTTTCGACCGCACCTCACCGATGCAGACGGCGCCTTCGCCGCCCGCTACGGCTTGCATCGCTGCGAGCGCCGCATCGGCGCGCTCCGCCGCTACGACGGCGAGAAGCTGCCCTTCGTTGGCAATGTGCAGCGGATCGAGGCCGAGGATCTCGCAGGCGCCGCGCACCTCGTCGCGTAGGGGAATCGCCTCTTCAAAGAGCGTTATGCCGAGTTCGGTAGCGCGCACCAGCTCGTTGAGGGCGGTGGCCACGCCGCCGCGCGTCGGGTCACGCATCCAGTGCAGCGCGCCACCGGCTACGTCGAGGAGCGCGTCGACAAACGGCACGACCGAGCGGGTATCTGAAAGCAGGTCGGCTTCGAGATCGAGCTCGCCGCGTGCGAGGAGAATGGTGATGCCGTGATCGCCGATCGGACCCGAGAGCAGCACGCGATCGCCCACGCGAACTCGCGCCGGCCCGAGATTCGCTCGCGCATCCACTTCACCGAATCCAAACGTGGTGACGTACATTCCGTCGGCCATTCCGTGCTCGACGACCTTGGTGTCGCCGCCGACGATCGCAACCCCCGCACGCGTCGCCGCCGCGGCCATCGCTTCGACTTCGGCACGCAGCGTCTCGCCCTTCAAGCCGGCCTCGAGAATGAACGCCGCCATGAGGCCGAGCGGTCGCGCGCCGGAGACGGCCAAATCGTTGACCGTTCCGTTGACGGCCAGCTCGCCGATGGATCCGCCTGGGAAACGCAGCGGTTTGACGACGTAGGCGTCGGCGGTCGTTGCCATTCGCAAACCGTTGAAATTGGAGATTGCCGCATCAGAGAGCGTCTCCAAAATAGGGTTGGAGAGCAACGGAACGAAGAGGCCTTCGACGAGTCGCCGTGAGGCTTTGCCGCCGGCACCGTGGGCCATTTCGATTTGCGCGTCGCTGAAACGCACCCGCGGCGCGTTACGCTCGAGCGTTTCCATCGCTAGTAGGCTTCTGCCGTTTCCGGCTCGTTGAGGTGCACGTAGCGATAGTAGGCCGCGCAGGCACCCTCGCTCGAAACCATCAGCGCACCGATGGGGTGCTCGGGGTTGCACTCCTTTCCAAAGAGCTTGCACTGCGGCGGCTTGAGCACGCCCTTGAGCACTTCGCCGCACTGCGCTGCCTTCGGATCGGTGACGCGCACGCCCGGAACCTCGAACTGCACTTCCGAATCCCACTGTGCATACGCTTTGGAGACTTTCAGCGCCGACTGCGAGATGAATCCTAAGCCGCGCCACTCGAAGTACGGCCGCAGCTCGAACGTTTCGCCGATCGCCGCGAGCGCCGGCAAGTTGCCTTCCCAAGGGACGATGCGCCGGTACTGATTCTCGACGCGCGACTCGTTATCGCGCAGCTGCCGTAAGATCATCAGGATCGACTCGAGGATGTCGAGCGGCTCGAAGCCTGAGATGACGACCGGCTTACCGTAGTCGCGCGCGATGAACTCGTAGGGCCGGCATCCGGTTACGGTCGAAACGTGGCCCGGTCCGACGAACGCGTCCAGCCGCATATCGGGCGAATCCAAGATCGCGCGAATCGCCGGAACGATGGTGACGTGGTTGGAGAACACGGAGAAGTTGCGGATTCCCAGCGCCTTGGCGCGAGCCAGCGTCAGCGCCGTCGACGGCGCCGTCGTTTCGAAACCGATGGCGAAGAAAAAGACGTGCTTGTCGGGCGTGTTCTGCGCGATGCGAAGCGCATCGAGCGGCGAATAGACCATTCGGATGTCCACGCCGCGCGCCTTGAGTTCGAGCGGCGTTCCCCGCGTTCCGGGGACGCGCATCATATCGCCGAAGGCAGTCATAATGACGTCGCGCTGTTCGGCGATTGCCAAACCGTCGTCAATGCGCCCCATCGGCAAAACGCAGACCGGACAGCCCGGTCCGTGAATCAGTTCGACGTTGGGCGGCAGCAGATTCTTGAGGCCGTGCCGGTAGATGGCGTGCGTGTGGCCGCCGCAGACCTCCATGATGCGATAGTGGCGATCGGAATCTGCCACGCGCGCGATCTCGCGCGAAACGTTGCGAATGAGCTGCGGGTCGCGAAACTCGTCGACGAACTTCATCTCAGACTTCCCGCTGCGCCCGCGCGATCGCAACGCCAAAATGGACGAGCACGACGTCGCCGGTCGTAGCATCGGGAACGAAATCGAGTTCGACTACGCTCCGTTCGCCGTCGGCGCCGGCGCATACCGCGCGGCTTCCCGTACGTTCTAAGATGCGTAGCGCCACCGCGGTGTCGCCGCAGGTGGTGCAGCCTTCACTCGTGTTCGGCAAACGTGTAGCCCCGTATCTCTTCCATCGCCAGTTCGTCCTCACCGAGCGCCGCGAGCATGCGCAGTTGATCGCGCGCCTGCGATTCCTCGATCTTGCTCATCGCAAATCCAACGTGGATCAAGATCCAATCGCCGGTTTGCACTCCCTCGTCTTCCAGGAGGCTGATGTTGACGTTGCGGCGCACGCCCGCGACGTCGACCTTTGCCAGCGCCGATTGCTCGGACGAAATTTCGATAATGCGGCCGGGAATGGCCAAACACATGGCGGGCTTTATCCCTTCTTCTTACGCGCGACCATGCGCAGCCGCACGCGAACCAGCGGCTCGACGCTGAGCACGAGCAGGTTCATGGACTTCAATCCGAAGTCGCGCACGTCAACATTGATCTCGCCGGCGATCCGTACCGAGTCGCCATCGCGTGAAGGCAACAGCTCGCCTTCGTAACGGCGCGCCAAGCCGGCCAGCGTAATGTTGCCGGCGGCGGTGTATCGTCCGGGCAGCGCAGCCGCGCTCAGCTCGCGCAGCTCACCAACGATTTTGGGAAAGCGCTTGCTGTCGATGAGCTTCCACATCTCGCGATCCTGAAGCTCGTTGCCGGTGCGGAGACTATCGACCTTGAGCTCGATCTGCATGCGCGGAGGCGGATCGACGGCCAGCGTTCCGTTCTCGTTCCAGGCGGCCTCGACGTAGCCGGTCATCTCAGTCGCTTTTCCGTAGACCGGAAAGAGGGTCGAAGTCGCAAAGAAGGTCAGCGACGAGTCGGCGCTCGCAACATCGAAGCGTTCGTAGCTTGGCGTTTCTGCCATGACTTTCACTTGAACACGACCGTCGCACCGCTCTTCGATGACCGTCACGCGCCCTTCCTCGCAACGAGGCGCAAGATCAGGCGTAAGACGGGGTCCACCTTGAGTATCAGCAAGCTCGGCGGTTTGAGGCCAAAATCGCGGATATCAATGCTGAACTCGCCTTGGACGGTAACAATTCCCCCGTCGTTGCTCATCGTAAACTCGCCGCCGTACGTGCGGGTGCGACCGACCAAGGTAATCTCGCCGCTGGCCCGGTAGCGGCCGGGCGGCGCGATTAACTCAACGCTGCGCAGGTCGCCGCTGGCCTTGGGGAATCGTCCCGCGTCGACCAGACGGCGCATCTCCCGGTCCTGCATGGGGTTGCCGGAGCGAACCTGATCGAGGGGAAACTCGACGTGCACGATGGGAGCCGGGGCGGCAGCCAGGCTGCCGTCGGGGTTCCAGCCCGCGACGACGTATCCGGTTAGCCCCGCGGCCGCAGCCCGCACGGCGTGCAGCGTCGACCGGGCTTCGATCGTCAGCGACGAGTCTTGCGAAGCGACGTCGTACCGGGTGACCGTCTCCGCGTGCGCGGCCATTCGATTCACATGCCTCGCATCTTCGCGTAGCGTACGGCATCGTTGGTGAGCGATTCGATCAGCGAGGAGACACCGCTCTTGCCCACCGAGCCGGAGAACAACGATCCGACCGTCGAGAGAAGCTCCTTGGGAAGCGGCTCCTCGCCCGACATCTTGCGCATGGCGTCGTACCGGGCGAGATCCTGGCGCATCCCGGCGATGACGCGTTCGGCTGCGAATGCAGCCGCGAAAGCAATCGCGCCCACGATTAAGCCTCTGACCATACCTGGCTCTCTTTTCCGCCGCCATTGGTGGCGACTAACGTTTCGCTCAGGAGTTTGCGCACGAGGTCGGCCGCCGGCGCGACCATGTCGCGAACGGGCTGCGAGAGCCCGATCTCTTCGTCGATCTGCGACGGCTCGCATCCGACGAGGGTAATCGGCGGCGGCGTGCCACCGAGCAGCTCGAGAAAGGCAAAGACATTTTCGAGATCCATGCGGTGCGCATCGGGCATCGTCGCCTTGCGCGCCGAATCGGGCTCGATCAAATATAGCGTACCGGGGCGGCCACCCCGGGGAACCGCGTCGATGAGGAATGCGCGGTCGTATCCCGAGAGCAGCTCGTACGCCAGATGGAGACCGCGGATACCGTAATCTTCGATCTTGACACCGGGGAACTCGTCGTTTGCCAGCGCGCGTGCGACCTCCGGACCGAATCCGTCGTCGCCGAAAAAGATGTTGCCGATACCGGCCACCAGCAGCTTCATCCCGAGCCCTCGGTAACCATCGCCGCCGCTTCAACTTCGTCGGGATAAAAGAAGAACGAGCGCCCGTACCATTCGTGCAGGTCGCTGGCGGGATCGTCGTCGACCGTCACGGCCACGTACATCTGATTTTCGACGTCTTGATGGATGGCGCGCACCGTCGCCAGTTTGCCTTCGAGAAAGAGATCCCAGACGTCGGCACGGCGCTTGGGATGGAGCCGGACCACCGAGCCCTTGGAGATCTTGGTTCCTTGCACGAAAACGCAATCCATGGATGGCACGTCGAGCACGCCGTGCAGCTCGCTCAACTCTTGCGCACCGAATCGTTCGGCGCGTTCGACGATCGCGCGGGCACGCGGATCGGTGGCTCGCGCTTCCTCGCGCTCGTCGTCGGAGAGGCTGCGTACGCTCAGCATCATCAGCTCGTCGATCTCGGTCGCGTCGAAGGTATCGCCTTGACTCTGCGCCGCAACCGCCGGGAAGTCGTACAGAATAATCGGTGAAGAGAGCACGAGCGGCGAGCGCTGCGCGTCGGTTTCGGCGTCCCCGACCAAGACCGGCCAGGTGTGCCGGTTGACAAGCGACGCGGTTTGCGTCTCGGCCGACGGCGGCGGGTCGAGCACCGAGAGAAAGCGGCCACCCTCGGCATGCAGCAGTGTGTGCGTCGAGACGAACGCGGTGCGCAGCGCCGAACTGCGTTCGCCCTCAACCACCGCCGACGCATTAGCAATGCGAACGCGGAGTTTGCGCAGTGAAGGCTGCCCTTCGACCGGTTCGCACTCAACCGTCACCGCACCGTGCAACGGCCAACGACGGCGGTGAATTCGCCCGCGAACATTGCCCGCGGCATCGTGGAGCGGTTCGATGCGCTCCTCGTCGGCGAAGGCAATCGGAACGGCGATCGAAGACGCAGCCGGATCGACGAGGAGTTCGACTTCGCGCTCGACGCCCTCGTCGAACGTGACCAATCGACGGCCGTCGATCTCAAGCGCCTCGACGGTGACGAACTTGCCGTCTTCGAGCCGCTGAACCCAGCGCGGCTCGACTTGGAGAAAGCGAACCAGTATCGTTACGCGCGTCGACGCTTCGCACTCGAGGAAGATTTCGGTCTGTGCCTCGGCCGGCTCGCCCGTTCCGGACGTGGCGTACGCCTCCGGTACGATGACGCCGAACTGCCAGCGGATGCGATTCTTCTTCGCCGAGGCGGTGTACGGAAAGAGGATATAGCCCTCATAGAGCACGGCGTTGGCAACGGCGAGGGCCGGCTCCATCGGATTCACGGCTTCACCCGTGCCTGCTCGCAGAGGCGCTCTAGTGCGGCGTCCCACGTCGGTAAGCCGGTTGCCGTCTTGAAGCGCCGCAGCTCGTCGAAGAGGTCGCGGTTGACGCGAATCCAGGCGGAGTTGGGGAAGAATGCGTCCATGGCTTCGCGCCACATCGCCACGGGGAGCGCGTAGCGGGCCTCGCAACTCCACGGTACGAGCTCCGCGGTAACGGCGTCCGGCCCATCCACGAAGACCGCGCCGCTAAAGAGCGCGTTGATGGGGATTATGCCGTCCTGCAACGAGGCGAAATACTTGTTTGACGCTACTTCGAAATCGTAGCTGCAGGCGACCGGTAAATCGAACTCGCCTTCGCCTTGAAATGCGAGCACCGTCTGCGAGACGTGCGTCCAGAGCATCGGCTTGAGCGTTTGCGCGTAACGCGACGGCTCGCCAAAAAGTTCGGCGAGCAGCGCGCTCTCTTCGGGGAGGTAGCGCCGGCGCGCGACCTCGAGCTGAATTTGCGCACGCAGAGCGATCGCACCCACGCGTGCGCCGGTTTTTTCCCGCGCGACGACGCGCAGCAAAATGCACGGCAACGCGGCATAGCGATCCACGCGAGCACCGGTAATGCTAAACGAGAGGTCGATCATGTAGCGTGCGCGGTCATGCGGCCGCGAGCCCGCTCTTGCACCTTGTCGAAGAACTCGCCGATGCGGCGGTGTGCTTCCTCGCCGCCATCGAAGCCCTTCCACGTGCTGCGGATCGTGCCGACGAGCTCGTAGGCGGCGTCAATAGGCACGATAAAGCAGCGCGGCTGCTCAAGCGACCGTTGGATCAGGATGGCTTCCACGTCGGGGCTGAGCGACGAGAATACCGGATTGTCTGCCGCGATCTCCTCCCACGTGTCGAGCGGCAACAACGACTCGGTAGCGCCGACCGGAGAGGGATAAAAGGCGACCATCTTCTTTTCCAGCGAGTTGTAAAAGAGAAAGGCCAGACTGATCGGAATTGCGAGCGCGTCCCAGGTGGCGTCTTCCAGCGCGAAGTCCGTTAGCTCCAGGTAGCGCTCGGGGATCGGACGGTAACGTCCGGCTGCGGCGCCTTCCGGTTCGAAAACGATATAGCAGGGCCGGCAGGAGCAGAGAATCCGGCGCGCGGCAAGCTCGATGAGATGACTGTGTTCGAGCGCAAGCGGAGCCGAGCAGAAATCACAGTGCTCGCCGGGCGGCGGGCGTTTGCGCAGCATCCGCTGCAGCAGAGCTTGATTATCCCCACCGTTATTCACACCGCTCACACCCGCGCGACGACCCGCAACGAGGTTTCCGGCACGTCGCTCGCCGCAAGCACGCTTTCCTCGGCGCGCACTTCCCGTATTTCCGGAGCGCGTTCCAGGATCGCACGCTCGACCGCTTGCTTGAGGGTGGCGGCCGAGGCGGCGCAGCCGTCGCAGCTGCCCTCGAGGCGCAAATAGACGACGTCGTCTTCGATCCGCGAGAGCTCCATGTTTCCATGGTGCGACCTGATGTAGGGAAGCACCGATTGCATCGCCTCTTCAATTCGCTCCTCGAGCGGGACGGGATGCAATCCGTGCAGGCAGAGGAGCCCCTCGACGAGTCTGTCTTCGCAGATTCGTGCGAAGAGCTCGCTCGAACGATCACCAAGTTCGGCGTGCACGGTAGTGAGGAGACGTTCGAGCCCCTCGCCGTACAGCGTAACGATCGTCCGAACGAGCTCCTCGGCCCGCTCGCGGGCCTCGTCGCACTCCCCAGGCCTGCCAAAACCAGCCAGCAGCTCTTCGATCCGCCTTCCCACGGCAGCGACGTCGGAGCTCATTCTTTTTAGCCTTTATCCGAACGGCGCGAGGGGCGAGTGTATCGTCTCGATGCTCTTCCCTTCGCCCAGATACATGTGCACGCCGCACGGCAGACAGGGATCGAAGCTGCGGACTGCCCGCATGATGTCGATGCCCTTGAAAGCGTCCGGTCCGTTCTCCTCGTGAATCGGCGTGTTCTGCACCGCGTCTTCGTACGGTCCCGGAGTTCCGTAGATGTCGCGCGGGTTGCCGTTCCACGGCGTCGGCGGCCATGGATGATAGTTGGCGATCTTGCCGTCGCGGATGACCATGTGATGCGAGAGAACGCCGCGCACCGCCTCGGTGAAACCGCAGCCGATCGCATCTTTTGGAACCGTGAACGGCTCCCAAGAACGCGTTCTGCCGGCGTTGAGTTCGCCGAAGGCTTTGTCTAGGAAGAAGAGAGCGGCGGCGGCGCTGTACGCTTGGAAGTACGTGCGCGCGCGGTTACGCTCGAGCGTGTTCGACCACTTCGGTATTTTCCACTCGAAAGAAACCGGCCCGCTGAGCGCGCTCTTGGGCAGGTTGATCTGCACGCTGTTGCCGGTGGCTTTGACGTAGCCGCCCATATCCACTAAGCCGGAGAGCGCGGTGGACCAAAGACGCGCGATCGGCCCGCCTCCGGTATCCAGTGCGAGATAATCCTTGCCATCGAACCAACGCGGCGACATCACCCAGCTGTACTTATTGGCAAAGTCGCGCTTTTTGGGCGTGGGCAGCGTGTGCATGTTCCAGGGATGACGCCGGTCGACCGGATTGCCGAGCGGATCTTGAGGAACGAAGATCTCTTCGTTCTCCCAGTCGTCGTAGTACGAATGACCAAGCAGGATCCGAATCGCCAGATTAATCTGCACCAGATCGTTGGTGACCAGCCTCCCGTCCACGACGACGCCGGGCGTCACGAACATGTGACGACCCCAGTTGGTCATGTTCTTATACTGGAAGTCGCAATGGTCGGGATCTTGGTAGGCGCCCCAACAGCCCAGCAGGGTACGCCGCTCGCCGTTATGTTCGTATCCCGGCAAAGCCTCATACCAAAAGTCGAAGAGATCGTCGTGCAGCGGCACGCAGACCTTCATGTATTCGATGTAGCGCATCAGGCGCGAGTAGTAGTCGGTGAAGAGCTGCTGCGTGGCGACGGTTCCCGTTCCGCCGGCGTAGAGCGTTGACGGGTGTACGTGGCGCCCTTCCATGAGGCAGAACATCTCGCGCGTGTAGCGGCTAATCTGCAGCGCTTGCCGGTAAAAATCTCCGGTAAACGGATTGAGCGCGCTCATGATGTCCGCGATCGTTTTATAGCCGTGAATTCCGGCGTTAGGCGCTTCGGTCTTCTTGGCTTTCTCCCAGACGCTCGGGTTGGTTTCGCGAACCATCCGCTCGCAGTAGTCCACGCCGACGAGATTCTCTTGAAAGATGTTGTGATCGAACATGTACTCGGCCGCTTCGCCGAGATTCATGATCCACTCGCCCATTGCCGGAGGCCGAACGCCGAAGGCCATGTTCTGCGCGTAGACCGAGCAGACGCAATGGTTGTCGCCGCAGATGCCGCAGATGCGCGACGTGATGAAGTGCGCATCGCGCGGATCTTTCCCGCGCATAAAGATGCTATACCCGCGGAAGATCGACGAAGTCGCGTGACATTCGGCGACGATCTTCTTCTGGAAGTCGATCTTGGTGTAGATTCCGAGGCTTCCGACGATCCGCGTAATCGGATCCCACGACATCTCGACCAGCCGCGAAGGCTGTGTTCCGGTGACGGTGCCGGGAAGATCTTTGATTGCCATTTTTGACGCCCCTCTCAGCCTTTCGTGTAGCCCGTCGTGAGCTGTTTGCCCTTACGGCGCCAACTCGGCTCCTTGTCGAGCGTTGCCGTGGTGAAGTTGCGCAATGCCTTGATCACCGTGCCGGTGGCGGTGGATATCGTTGACGAAATCTTGCCGCCCGGCGGCTCGTCCATAAACGGCATGAACTTATCGGGGAAGCCCGGCATGGTGCAGCCGATGCAAATTCCGCCGACGTTGGGACAACCGCCGACGCCGCCCATCCAGCCGCGCTTGGGAACGTTGCATTTCACGACCGGTCCCCAGCATCCGAGCTTGACCAGGCACTTGGGCGAATCGTATTCGGTGGCGAACTCGCCTTGTTCGTAATAACCGGCGCGATCGCAACCTTCGTGTACGGTGTTGCCGAAGAGCCACGTCGGACGGCCTTGGTCGTCGATGGGGATCATCGGAGCGCGCCCCGCTGCCTGCCAAAGCAAATAGAGAATCGTTTCCGAGAGATTGTCCGGCTGGATCGGGCATCCGGGTACGCAGACGATGGGCAGGCCGGCACTGGACTTCCAGTCGTGCCCGAGATAATCGAGAATGCCCATGGCTCCGGTCGGATTGCCCGCCATCGCGTGGATGCCGCCATACGTAGCACAGGTTCCGGCGGCCAAAATGGCCCAGGCTCTCGGCGATAGGCGGTCGATCCAGCCGCTGAAGGTAATCGGCTGATCGGTGCCCGGCGCGTTGCCGAAGCCCGTAAAGTAGCCTTCCTTCTTAATCTCTTCGTTGGCAATCGAGCCTTCGATCACTAAAACGAACGGGTCGAGCTCGCCGCGTTCGGCCTTGAAGAACGCCTCGAGAAACTCGGATCCGCCCAAGCTGTACTCGATCAGCGGCCAGTGGAACTTGACGGGCGGTAGTCCGGGCAAGGCGCCTAAGGCAATCTCCTCGATGCTGGGCTGCGTCGCACCGGTTAGGGCGACCGAGTCACCGTCGCAGCTGAGTCCGGCTGGGATCCAGAGGACGTTTACGACTGTTTCCGCCATGCAATTATCCTCACACGTAATGCGCCGCAAAGCCGTTCGTCGCGCTGCGGCGCGCGGGAGACCGTACTCATCAGGCTAGTGAAAAAAATTGCGAATTACAAGGCGCGCGAGCGGCGATTTGTCACAGAATTGCGCTCCGCGCCAGTTACCGAATCGTTACTCTCCGCGGCGGCTTTTGATGTTCGTCCCCCGCATTGCGAGTTCGAACTTACCGCGGAAACGCGCGCTTTGATTTGGAGGGCCATCTTCGCGGAAAAAGACGTTACCGGGCGGTTACGACTGAGCGAGCACCCGCCGGGCCGGCGGCGCCGCGCACTTTTCAAATCGCCCCTCAGCGGTTATGGTTAATGCTCGACCGTCTGTAGCAAGGAAAGCGAACGATTGCACGAGATCACGGTAGCGCTCAGTCTCTTAGAGGGCGTCGAAACGACGGCCCGCGAGCAGGGGATCGACCGCGTGACCGCCGTTCACGTGCGAATCGGAGCGCTCAGCGGCATCGTACGCGATGCCTTGCTCTTCTCTTGGGATACGGTCACGGCCGAGACGATCTGCGAAGGCAGCCTACTGCGCCTCGAAGAGATCCCGTTGGTCGTCTACTGCGAGCGATGCCTCGGCGAGCGCGAACCGCGCCCCGGCTCGGGATTGCTCTGTCCCGAGTGTGAAACCGTCTCGCCGCGCGTCCTTCGGGGCCGCGAAATGGAGCTCGTCGCAATGGAGGTTCCGGCATGAACAAGATGCGCGTCATCGCTATCGCGCGTAATCTTATGGTGAAGAACGACGCAATCGCAAACGAGCTTCGCGAACGGTTCGTGCGCAGCGGAACGCTCGTCGTCAACGTGCTGTCGAGCCCTGGATCCGGTAAGACGACGCTGCTCGAGCGCACCTTGGAACGGCTTGGATCGCGCTATCACGTCGGCGTACTGGTCGGCGACCAAGCCACCGAGAATGATGCGAAACGGTTGAGCCGCGACGGCGTCGCCGTGCGTCAAATCACCACCGGTGCCGAGTGCCGGCTCGACGCCGAGATGATTGCTCGAGGACTCGATGACTGGGAGACGCGCCGTTTCGACGTCCTCTTTATCGAGAACGTCGGCAACCTAATTTGTCCGGCCGAATACGATCTGGGTGAAGACCTGCGCGTCGTCTTGTTTTCGGTGGCCGAAGGTGAGGATAAGCCGCTCAAATATCCGCTGGCATTCAACACGTCGCAGGTCGTGACGATCACCAAGATCGACATCGCCGAAGCCGTTGGTTACGATCGCGCCGCCGCCACCGCGAGCATTCGCCAAGTCAATCCCCAGGCGCGGATTCTCGAGCTGTCGGCGCGAAGCGGAGCAGGCATGGACGAGTGGTTCTCGCTGCTCGAGGAGATGATCCGCACGAAATCGCTCGCTCCGGCTGGATGATTCTCACCCGCCGGCGCTTGCTGGCCCGCCTCGGTGCGGCCGAACCGCGCCTCGTGCTTCTCTGCGCCCCACCCGGTTACGGCAAAACGGATTTCGCCGAGCTCTTCGCTCGGCGATTCGATCGTCACGCGACCTGCAGCTGCGCCGAGCTTACGGGAACCGTCGACTTCGCCGGGCGCCTGATGGCGGCGCTGGCGGGCGAATCACCCGGCGGAGAAGCC
>DATAPM010000198.1:0-8338 GCA_036265225.1 Vulcanimicrobiaceae bacterium | reverse complement strand
ACCCGTGTTCGCCAAGTACGAGAGCCCGGTCGTCGAGCACGGCCTGCGCCGGGTAGTCATCAGCATTGCGGTCATCACGGCCACGCTGCTCGAGATCATCGACGTCACCATCGTCAACGTGTCGCTGCCGAACATTCAAGGCAACTTCGGCATCGGCGTGGATCTGGGCGCTTGGATCGTCACCGCGTATCTGATCGCTAACGTCGTCGTTATTCCGCTCAATCCGTGGTTGGCCGCGCGCTTCGGCCGGCGGCAGTATTTCGTCAGTTCGATCGTCATCTTCACGATCGCGTCACTGATGTGCGGGCTCTCCAATACCTTCGGCCAGCTGGTTTTCTGGCGGCTCGTTCAGGGCCTTGGCGGCGGCGGCTTGATCGCCACGTCGCAGGCGATCCTGCGCGACACCTACGGACTCAAAGAGCAGGGCAAGGCGCAAGGCGTCTTCGCCATGGGCGTCATCGTTGGGCCGGCACTGGGTCCGGTGATCGGCGGCTGGATTACCGACAACTGGAACTGGCACTGGATCTTTTTTATCAATATTCCGATCGGCATCGTGGCTGCGACGCTGATCCACAATTTCTTGCGCAATCCGGCCAAGCCGCGATACCAAAGACTCGATTGGGTCGGATTGATCCTGCTCTGCATCGGCCTTGGCTCGATGCAGTTCGTTCTTGAGAATGGGCAGCAATACGACTGGTACGACGATGCCCGCATTCGCTGGTTCACTTTTACTTCGGTCGTCGGCATTGCCACGTTCGTCTGGTGGACGTTGCGCTCGAAGATACCGGTGGTCGACCTTCACGTGCTGCGCTTGCGGCAGGTTGCCGCCGGCAGCGTGCTCGGTGCCGTGCTCGGCGTAAGTCTGTACGGGTCGATTATCGTCTTGCCGCAGTACCTGATCAACTCTCTGGGCTTCACGGCGACGCTCTCCGGCACCACGGTCATGATTCGCGCCGCGGCCGTTATGCTCTTTACGCCGATTACCGCGATCTTGACGCAACGCGGGCTGGTCGATCCGCGGCTCCAAGCCGCCGTCGGCTTCGTGCTCTTGTCGTTGTCGAACTGGATGCTGGCGAACATTACCACGCCGCAGTCGGACTTTCACTCCCTGGTCCTTCCGCTGCTCATCAGCGGCGTCGGCCTGGCGCAGATCTTCGTGCCGCTCTCGGTCGCCGTTATCGGCAGCGTGCCCGATAAAGAGGTTCCGGCCACCGCCGCATTCTTCAATCTTTCACGGCAGATCGGCGGCAGCGTTGCGGCCGCCATTTTGATTACGCTTTTGGTGCGCGGCTTCACCGTCCATCAGACTGAGCTGGCCGCAACGCAAAACCTCGAACATGGTCCGACCCAGCAATACGTCATGTCGCAGGGCGGGGTGCAGAACCGCCAGGCGATGGAGCGGCTTGCGGTGCTCGTGGAGTCGCAGTCGGCCGTGCAGTCCTACGCCGATACGTCGCGCTGGACGGCGGTCATTACGATCGCGCTCGCGCCGCTGGTGCTCTTGCTCAGGAGGCCGCGCATCGGCGTGGCCATAGGAGAATAACGATGAAAAAGAATCGTCCGCTCTCCGCTTTCGTGGCGATGGCGGTCTTGGCAACGGCGCTTTTGCCGCTGCAGCGAATCTCGGCGCAGCCCGGCGATCCGCTGCCGGGCCGGGTCGTCATCCCGACGGCTATTCCAACATTGATTCTGCCGGTTATTCCGAGCGTTGCGCCCGGATACCGCGCGCCGAACGTCGAGCCCAGCCCGGCGCATATTATCGGCGTCACGCAGGAGCCTTTCGTGGGCATCTCGCTGCAGGACGCGATTGCGATGTCGCTGCTCAAGAATCCGAATCTCGCTGTCTCGGCCAGCAACGTCAAGGTCGCACGATATCAGATCGTCGAGGCAAAAGGCGCTTTCGACGTCCAACTCCACCTCCAGCCGTCTTCGAGCTTCTCGGTGAGCCCGCCCCAGAATTTCCTCGAAGCGGGCCCAGGTCAAGAAGGCGACTACTCCCCGGCGCCTCCGACGAGCGGTCCGGGTAATATCATTCAACACCAATCTACGTTCCAATACGGCGTCGGCGGGCAGATGGTCAACGGCGGAACCTATATCGCCGGCATCCAGCAGCAGCGAACCTATAACAACACGATCTTCAACGCGTACAACCCCTATTATTTGGCAACGCTCAACCTCCAAGTCACCCAGCCGCTGCTCAAAAACTTCGGAATGAACGCCAACAAGCGGCTTCTCAAACTGGCCATGCTCAATGCCGAAGCGACCGCGTCGCAAACGTTGGTCGAGGCTTCCAATACGATATCCAACGTCGAGGATACCTATTGGAATCTGGTTACTGCATGGCGCAACGTTGCCATCCAGGATGAGGCGCTTAAGGAAGCCATCGCACAGCAGCAAAGCAACGTTCGGCTCGCGAAGCGCGGTACCGCGGCGCCAATCGATGTGGTCGAGTCGCAGACGCAGGTCTCGAACTTCCAAGATAACGTCTTCTCTGCGCTGCAAAACGTCTCGCAGCTCCAAAATCAGCTCAAGAGCCTAATCGTCACCGATCCCGGCGACCCGGTGTGGCAAGCGAATCTCGTCCCGTCGACTTCCGTGCAGCAGCTCCCTCCGGTCCAAGACCTCGAAGCCATCATCGCCGCCGGCAACCAGAATCGTCCCGAGGTTCAACTCGCACGCGAGAAGACGGCGCAAGCCGCCCTCGATCGCGCCTACGCGAAGAACCAGTCGCTGCCGCAAGCCGACGTTCAGGCGCAGTATCTCAGCAACGGCTTCGCCGGCATCCTCACCCCGGTACCGCAGTTTTTGACTTATCAGTGCCAAAATGTGTCGGGGCTCGCCGCCTGTCCGACGCCTCCGCCGCAGACCCAAGGCACGATGCCGTTCGCATACCACAATATGTGGGCGGCGTATTTTCCCACTTTTAATCTCGCGCTGGTCGTGAACTATCCGATTCAAGGAAATTTGGCGCGCGGCATGCGCGGGGTCGCTTCCGAGGAGACGACTCAGGCGAAAGTGCTCACGCAGGGGGTCGCCGAGCGAATCGGAGCCGAGGCCCGCAACGCGCTGCAAACCTACGAGTCGTCGCTTTCAAAACTCCATTCGACACGACAGTCGCGTGAGAGTGCCGAGGCCGTTTATGCCAGCGAGCTGCGCAAGTTTCACAACGGCGCATCGACGACGTACCTCGTGCTGCAGCGTCAGATCGAGCTGAACCGCTCGCGCGGGTTGGAGCTGGAAGCGCAGTCGCAGCTCAATCGCTCGATCGTGGAGATCCAGCGCGTTGAAGGAACGATCTTGACCAATAACGGCGTCAACCTGCAAACCCTGGGCACCGAGGCGCTGGCGCGCTAGGAATCACAATCTTGAGACTTCGCGCGATTCCCGCAGTCGTCGCACTGACGGCCGTCGTCGTTGCGGCGTTGCCGCTCGAGGGGACCCCCGCCCAATCGGACGATGTGCTGCCGCACCGGGCCGCGTTCCCGACGGCAATTCCGTCGCCGCGGCTACCGGCAGTGCCAACGGTCGCGCCGGGCTATCGAGGACCCGACGTGCAACCTACTGCGGCCGACGTCGTGGGCGTCCTTCAGCATCCGTTCGTTGGGATAACGCTGCAGGATGCGATCGCGATGGCGCTCTTAAAGAATCCGAATCTCGCCGTATCGGCATCGAACAGCCGAATAGCGCGCTACCGAATCGTCCAAGCCAAGGGAAACTTCGACGTCCAACTGCGGCTCGAGCCATCGTCGAACTTCTCCGTCACGCCTCCGGAGAATCTCTATTTGTCTGGGCCGGGCGAGGTCGGCGTTCAGCAGCCGACCGCCGTACCCTACACGACGCCGACGCCCATTTACACGCAGGGCCCGGGAAACATCATCCAGCACAAGTCGTCGTTCCAATATGGTGTCTCGGGTCAAACGGTCAACGGGATGGCTTATGCCGCCGGCATCCAACAGACGCGGACGTACAACAACATCATCATCAACGACTACAATCCGACCTACCAAGCATCGCTGAACCTAGCGCTGACGCAGCCGCTGCTCAAAAACGGCGGGATGAATCCGATCAAACACGCGCTGAAGCTGTCGCTGATTACCGCCGATACGAGTGAGGCTCAGGCGTTGGTGGACGCTTCGAATACGCTCGCTCAAGTCGAGGACACGTATTGGAACCTCGTGGCCGCCTGGCGCGCGGTCGCGATTTTCGAGGAAGCTTTAAAGGCGGCTTCCGCGCAAGAGGAGAGCGTGATCCGGCTCGCTCGGCGCGGTGTCGGCTCTCCGGTCGACGCGGTCGAGGCGCAGACGCAGGTGGCGAACTTCCAAACCGGCGTCTTCCAATCGATGCAGACCGTTTCGCAGTTGCAGATTCAGCTCAAGAGTTTAATCGTTGCCAGTGCCGGCGACCCGATCTGGCAGGCGAACCTGGTGCCGTCGTCGCCCGTTCTGGAACTGCCTAGCGCCGGAGACTTGAACGCGATCGTCGCGGTGGGCGTCCGCAATCGTCCTGAGATGCGCCAAGCATTGGATCAGCATAAGACGGCCGACGTCGACAGAGCGTACGCGAAGGATCAGGCGCTGCCGCAGGCCGACCTTCAAGTACAGTACATGAGCAACGGCTTTGCCGGCATACTCGCCCCAACTCCGGGATTCGAAACCTTCGCGTGCAACCTGCCCAACGGCGGCTGCCCCACCCCGCCGCCCGAGTCGCAAGGCAAAATGCCCTACGCCTATCACAACCTATGGGCGGCGCGGTATCCGGCCTTCAATATCGCTCTCGTCTTCAACATACCGCTCGAGCACAACTACGCGACGAGCCTCAAGCACTTTGCCGACCAGGAAGAAGATCAGGCGTCGATCTACACGCAAAATATCGTTACGCGCATCCAGTACGACGCGCGCAACGCGCTTCAGCTTTACCAGTCGGCACTGTCGCGGCTCAATTCATCGAGCCAGGCGCGTACCGCGGCCGAAGCCGTCGAGGCCAGCGAGGTCCGGCGTTTCCATCGCGGATCTTCGACGACGTTCTTAGTCTTACGGCGGCAGGTCGAGCTGGCGCAGGCGCGCGGCCGCGAACTTCAGGCGCAGACCGATCTCAACAAAGCCGTCGTCGAACTGGAGCGCGTGCAGGGCACCATCCTCACCATAAATGGCGTTAACGTTCAAACGATGGGCGCTCGAGTGCTCGCCTCACCAATACCGCTTCCCAGACCGACGTCATCCTAGCTCCTCGGAGCTGCGTCCCTCAACGATGTGCCAGCTCACCGTAGGTTACCAGTTCGATTCCGTCGCGTTCTATCTCGGCGCGAACGCGCGAACTCGTCAGCGCGGCCAGCTCGGCGGCCCACTGATAGCGCTCCGTACCGTAATCGGCCGCGGCAAACGGACCGGTTGCCGGATGGAAGAAGACCTCGGTGACGCCCTCCGGAAGGCGGTCGAGAATCTCCATCAATCGCGCTTCGTCGAGCGCTCCCGCTTCGTTTACGCCGAAGGCCCAGTCGTTGGTGACCACACCCACGCGCCTCGCCCGCGCGCGCATCAGCGCCAGCCAAAACTCGATGCTGCGCGTCCCGCCAAAGGGTTCGCGCGGCAGCCGCACGGCACGCAGGCCAAACTCGCGGCCAATCCGCAGAATTAGCGCGAAGATTGTCGGATGCACGTGCATGTGTGATTGTGCGTCGGCGTGATCGAGCCGCAGACCCGTTTGCGCGAAGCGCTTGAACTGCGCGCGAATCTCCGCCGCCAGTTGCGCGCGAACGCGGGGACGGAAGAAGAAGCGTACGCCGGCGCGCACCAAATCGACCAAGAACTCACCCTGCTCGTCGACGAGGTCGGGCACGCGTTCTTGCGGCAGTACCGGGCGTCCGTGCACTAACGCGACCTGCAAACCCACCGCCAGTGACGGGGTTCGCCGCGCGCGCTCGACGGCGTCCTCGGTGGCCTGGGCGTTCACAATTAAGCTGGCCGCGCGCAGCACCCCGTCGCGGTGTGCGATCTCAACTGCTTGGTTGACCTCCGGAGCGATCCCAAAATCGTCGGCATTGAGGATCAGCCGTTTCAAGCGCGGCTCTTGAGCATCCCCGCAGCCAGCTCGTCGACCATCCAAATCAGCCGTCCGGAGGCCGGGGCGACGACCTGCGCCGGATACTTAACCATGTCAACCGGACCCTCATAAACCTCAGCCAAAATCTGCGCTTTGTCGACACCTTCGACGGCAAAGACGACCGTACGGGCGCGGTTGATGACCTCAGGGGTGACGGTCACGCGCCACATTGCCTGCGATTCGGCGTACACCGCGCGCACGAGCGCCGCGTCATCGGTTGCCGGCGGGGAGCCGGGGAAGAGCGAGGCGGTGTGACCGTCGGGACCGAGTCCCAGGAGGACCAAGTCGAGCTGCGGCGCGTTGCCCAGCGCCGCGCGCAGCACCGATGCATACTCGTTGGCCGCTTGCGCCGGGTCAATCTCTCCGTGAATGCGATTGACGTTTGCCGGCGGTATTCCGACGTTCTGGAGAAAAGCTTTGCTCGCCATGCGGTAGTTCGACTGTTCGTCCGCCGGCGGCACGCATCGTTCGTCGCCGAAGTAGATGAAGACGTCGCTCCACGAGAGTTCGGTGCGCAGCGGGTCGCCGCCGAGCAGCTCGTAGGCCGCTCGCGGCGTGTTGCCGCCGGAGAGAGCGACGGTGAAGACGCCGCGATCGGCCATTGCCATCCGGCCGGTTGCCACAAAGAGATCCGCGAGCGCCTGCGCTAACGCTGCCGAGTCGCGATACACTTGAATCTCGCCTCGATTTGCCATGCTCAACTCTTTTCGCATCCCAGTATCTTGCCCGCCGCGGCCAAAGAAGCAGCGAAGATTCGGTCGTTGTGCCCCCAAAGAATCGCGCGCTCGACCAAGGCGGCGATGCCTGGGTTGTTTACGGCGCGGTAACGCAGCGGGTGCTTGCTCGAGCCCGTGACGCTCAGCCGAATGGTTTCGGCGTGGTCGTCCACCGCGGCGACAAACTCCGAGCCAGACGATTGTAGCGCGACCCGCGCAACGCGTCGCGGCTCGCCTTCGCGGCGTATCGCGTACTCGATCGACTCGTCGCGGCGATTCGTGAGCGTACCATTCGAATGGGCGGTCCAGCGAAGACGGCTGGCTAGCCAGCCCAGCAAGTAATAGCCTTCAGGCTTCGAACCGCAAATGATCTCGACGCGCTTTAAATCGGAGAGCTCCCGCGACGCGGAACCGTCAAACAGTACCGCCACGCTCTCTTGCCACGGCGCGAGCCGCAGATAGGCGATGTCGGCAATGTGAAGCTGTGGCTGTTTCTCGACGTACTCGGCCAACTCGCACAGGGCGGCGCTCTCGTCGTCCAGCAGCGAGCTGTTGTAAACGATCAGCTCGACCTCGTCGCCGAGCATCGCCGCGAAACGGAGATCGCTGCCGATGCCGCACGCAATCCATAACAGCACGACTGGGGCCTCGGGAAGACGCAGGGTCTGCACCGCCGAGTGCATCGTCGCGCCGTCGCGACCCTTGACGCCGATCTCGACCCAGTCGCCGGTCTCGACCTGTGAGAGTGCCTCCTGCGCGGCGTCGAGCACGACCACGCGGGAGGGGTGCTTGGAGGCAAGCATGCGGATTCTGTCGCGAGCGAGCACGCCGATGGCGGCATCTTCGAAGAACACGACGATCGTCATCGTCGCCGCCCGCACGTCGCTGCCGCGCTCGCGGTTTCGACCGGCGAGACCTTCGACCAGCGGTGCGAGATCCAGCGTCACAAGTGGCGCCACTCCGCGAACAGCTGTTTGGCGCTCTCCGGCCCTTGACTGCCGGCTGCATAGTTGGGGAAAGAAAAATCTTTCGTGTTCTGCCAAACCTCGAGAATCGGCGTAACGATCTCCCAGGCGCGCTCGACCGCGTCCCAACGCGTGAATAGGGTCTGGTCGCCGAGCATCGCGTCGCCGATCAGGCGCTCGTACGCGGGCGGCGATTGCACGCCGAAGCCGCTGCCGTAACTGAAATCCATGTATACGCTGCGGACGTGTTCCTTGGGTCCCGGCACCTTGGCTTCGAAGCGCATCGAGATGCCCTCGTCGGGCTCGATCTTAATGACCAGCACGTTGGGTTCGATTTTATCGGTGGACTCGCCGTAGAAGCGATGCGGGATTGCCTTGAAGGTGACCGCAATCTCCGATACCTTACGCGGAAGCCGCTTTCCCGAACGCAAGTAGAACGGAACGCCGGCCCAGCGCCAGTTCTCGATGTAGAGCTTGACCGCTGCGTACGTTTCGGTGTTGGAGGTTGGCGATACGTCCTGCTCTTGGCGGTAGCCCTTGACCGGACGTCCGTCGATG
>DATAPM010000197.1:0-3253 GCA_036265225.1 Vulcanimicrobiaceae bacterium | reverse complement strand
AGCGATCGCCCACGTGCCGCCAAGACCCACGTTGCGCCAGCGTTCGCCCCCATCGCGCGTAATCCAAACGCCGTCGCCGTACGAAATATCGTTGCGAAAGTTCGGCTCGCCCGTTCCCACCCAGACCGTGTTGCGGTCGTGCGGGTCGATCGCGACGGCACCAATGGCGCCAACGGCTTCGTTCGGCCAGACGTTCTTCCAAGTGAGTCCGCCGTTGGCCGTCTTCCAAACACCGCCGTCCGCGCCGCCGAAATAGTAAAGATAGGGATCGGCGTCGGTGCCGGCTACGCCCGACGTGCGGCCGCCCGCAACGGCGGGGCCGATGTTGCGCCACGCGATCTCGTGCAGCGGCGGAATTGCCACGGCGGCCGCAAGGAGCACGCCGAGCGTAACCTACGCTCCCATCACGCGCAGGTAATGGTGATCGAAGGCGTTGAGCAACCCCTCGGCGTTGGAGTACGGACCCGGCGAATAGGCGCGCGATTTGAGGCCGAGTTGCGTCAGCTCGTTGACGTGCCAATCTTGGCGGTTGGTGAGATCCCAAAAATCGACGGCGTCGCTCGGATCGAAGTCGGGCCGCGCCATCGTCTGCGGATCGAAGAGCCACGCGCACACGACTTCGGTACGGTCCGCCGCGAGCGGTTTAGCGTAGTGCACCATCGCGTAGTCGGGATGAGTGCTTAAGAGCAGCGATGGGAAGAGCGTATAGTAATACATCCGCTCGAGATTGGTGCCATTGACGCCGGGCAGCGGCGGCCGGGAGGTGCGTCCGCTCGTCGTTAAACTCGTGCCGGGCTCGCGCAACTCGGAGTAGCCGCCGAGAAACGGTCCCTGCGACAAATCGTTGCGTCCGCTATCTGAGGGCGAGAGCTTGTCGAGCTGCGGGTGCACCAGCGGACAGTGGTAGCATTCGGAATAGTTCATGAAGACGAGCTTCCAGTTGCAGGCCAGCTCGTAGCGTATGTGCCGTGCGGTGCGCAAGCTGCCGATGTTCCACGCGTCGAACCTTCCGGCCAATGGCGCGAAGGCGTTCTCGAACGTTTCGGGCGAATCCGTAAGACGAACGAAGATGAAGCCTCCCCACAAACCGACGCCGGCTTCTTTGAGCGGATAGGCCGCGCGGTCAAAGCCGGCAACCTCCGCCATGTTGCGTGCTACCTTGAGCTCGCCGTCCAAGCCGTAGGTCCACGCATGGTACGGGCATTGAATCGAGCCGTGAAAGCGCCCCGCAGGGTGCTCGCAGAGTCGCGTCCCTCGATGGCGGCAAACGTTGAAAAAGGCGTGCACGACGCCCGCGGCGTCGCGCGTGACGATCAGGTTCTCGGCGGCCGTCTCGACCGTGAAAAAATCACCGGCATGCGCGATCTGCTCTTCTCGACCGACGCAGATCCAATCGCGCGTAAAGATGCACTCTTGCTCGGCCGCGAAAATCTCGGGCGAGGTATACCACGAAGACGCCAGAGTCATGGCGCCGCTGCCCACCGCAGGCTTTACGAACGTCTGCATGCCACCACTCCGGAGGTTTCCTTTTATGTTTGTCGGAATCCGCCTCACACCAGCAGTTTATTTGGGCATTTGGTAAATCAAGCGGTGAAACCTTCGGAAATTATCGCACTTGAGGCCTCTCTTCCGCGGTCCGCGTATTGGGATGAGGCGTTCTTCGGGCGCGAACGGGAAGCGATCTTCTGGGACCAGTGGTTTTACGCCGGCCGAGCCGAGCAAGTAGCGGGCGTTGGCTGCTATCGCGTGCTCGACGTGGCGGGTGAAAGCGTCATCCTCATCCGGAGCGAGCGTGGGCTGCACGCGCATCTGAATTTCTGCCGCCATCGCGGAAGCCGGCTGCTTTGCGGCGAGGGCGTGGTGCGCGGCGCAATCCGCTGTCCATACCATGCCTGGGCCTACGCGCTCGACGGCGGGTTGGTCGCCTCGCCCTTCGTCGAACCCGAAGACGTGCCGCCCGACGCGCGCCGCTTGCACCGTGCCGCGGTAGCCGAGTGGGGCGGATTCCTATTCGTTAACCTGTCTCGGGTACGCGCCGAACCGGCCACTGCGCTCGAAGCGCAACTCGGCGAAATTCCCCAACGCCTTTCGCGCTATCCGCTCGCCGATCTCCGGATCGGTGTGACGCTACGTTACGAAGTGGCCGCCAACTGGAAAGTGATCCTCGAGAACTACAACGAGTGCTATCACTGCGCCGGCGTTCATCCGGAACTCTGCCGCCTGGTGCCGGCTTTCAAAAAGCATGGCGGCGCGGATCTGGATTGGGAGCGCGGCATTCCGCATCGGGACGGCGCGTGGACCTTCACCGCCAGCGGCACGACCAATCGCGAGCCATTTCCCGGTTTGAGCGACGACGAACGCATCCGGCACAAAGGCGAGCTGATTTATCCGAACTTTATGTTGAGCCTCGCAGCCGAACACGTCGCCGCTTTTTCCGTCTGGCCGAACGCGCCGGCAAGTACGACGATCGTCTGCGACCTACTCTTTCATCCCGGCGAGATGGCCAAGTCCGGGTTCGATCCAAGCGACGTTGTCCAGTTTTGGGACCTGGTCAACCGTCAGGATTGGAGCATCTGCGAGAACGTGCAAGCGGGAATGAAATCGCGAGCCTTCGATCGAGGCTACTACGCGCCGATGGAGGATGCAAGCCTCGACATTCGCCGTTATCTGCGCGATCGAGGCGTGTCGTGACGCGCGACTACGACGTTATCGTCGTCGGCCTCGGGGCGCTGGGTAGCGGCGCAGCTTATTGGCTGGCCAAAGCCGGAGCAAAGGTGCTCGGGCTCGAGCAGTTCGATCTCGGGCACGAACGCGGCAGCTCGCACGATTGGTCGCGCATTATTCGCCTCTCGTACTTTTCTCCGGCGTACGTGCAACTGGCTAAAGAAGCCTATGCCGCGTGGGAAGCCCTTGAAAGCGACGCCGCCGAGCGGGTCGTTTTTAAAACCGGCGGCCTCGATATCGGTCCGCGCGGCGGCGCCATTCCGTTAGCAAGTTACTCCGAGTCGATGCGGGCGTGCGACGTTTACTTCGAAGAGCTCGACGCCGACGAGATTCGGCGGCGCTGGCCGGTATGGCAAATCGGGGACGACGTGCACGGGCTTTTTCAACCGGAGAGCGGAATCGTCGCGGCCGATCGCGCCACCGCCGTCCTTCGCGAAACGGCCGTAAAACTCGGCGCCACCCTGCGCGCGAACACAGCGGTGACGCGCATTAGCGCCGACCGCGCGGAGATCGCGGTCGAGGCCGGCGG
>DATAPM010000196.1:0-5893 GCA_036265225.1 Vulcanimicrobiaceae bacterium | reverse complement strand
ACTTCGAACACCTCATCGCTATCGATCGACGAGCTTGCCGACGTCACGCCGCATCCCGAGCGCGTGCTCGGCTTGCACTTCTTCAATCCCGCACCGCGCATGGAGCTCGTCGAGATCGTGCGCGGCGACCAAACCAGCGAGGAGGCGGCCCAACGTGCAGTCGCGCTCGTCGCGCGATTTGGGAAGACGGCCGTCTTTGCCGCCGATACGCCCGGTTTCATCGTCAACCGTGTGGCTCGCCCGTATTATCTGCAGGCATTGCGCGCGCTCGCCGGCGGCGCCGCCTCGGCGGCCGAACTCGATGCGCTGGCGCGCGGCGCAGGTTTTCGCATGGGGCCTTTCGAGCTGATGGATTTCATTGGGCTCGACGTGAACTTAGCGACGAGCGAATCGGTGTACCAGCGAACGGGGGCAAAACGTTTGGCGCCGGTCGCGCTGCAGCGCGAGATGGTCGCGCAGGGTTTGCTCGGACGAAAGAGCGGGGCGGGCTTCTATCAATACAGCAACGGGCGCGCGCAGCGCTTCGAACCCAAGGCCGATACCGAAGGCGGCGACGCCGGCGGGGAGTCGATTGCAATCGTCGGCTTCGGCGGCGTCGCGGACGAACTTGCCGAAGCGCTGGGCTCGGCCGACGTGGAGATTGCGCGAATCGAGAACGATGAGTTCATCGATCGGCTCTCACCCGATGCGACGGTTGTCATCGACGTCGGCGACGGATCTTCCGATCGCCGCGAGATGCTCGAGAGGATCGACGCCGCACTCGGCCCGCACTCGGTGATCTTTGCCGACGCATATGCGACCGATCTTGCGGCGTGCGCCGCGCATTTGCGCCATCCCGATCTGCTCGTCGGCTACGGCATTCTCGGATCGCTCGACGGACAGCAAGCCGTCGAAATAGTCGACGGTGAAGAAGTCTCCGACGATGCCCTCGAGCTAGCTCAAGAGATTTTCGCGCTCGCCGGTAAAGCCGCGGTCCTGGTGGAGGATCGGCCGGGACTCTTTTTAGGGCGAACGATCGGTTCGGTCATCAACGAAGCAATGTTTGCCATCGCCGAACACGTCGCGACTCCGGAAGACATCGACACCGCAATGCGCCTTGGTGCAAACTATCCGTCGGGTCCGCTTACCTGGGGGCGGGAAATCGGCGGAGCGCGCGTCGCGCGCATTCTTAGCCGGCTCGCCGAAGACGAAGGTGAGGAGTTCGCGCCGCATCGTTCGCTCTGGGTACTCGACGTCGAAGCGCCCCAACCGGAGGAGACATGAGCCGGGAGGTTTGGGTCGTTGACGCGGTACGCACGCCGATTGGAAGATACGGCGGCCGGCTTGCCGGCGTACGGCCCGACGACCTGGCGGCACACGTGCTTCGTGCGCTCGTCGACCGCACCGGCATTACGCCAGAGTCCATCGACGACGTTTATTTCGGCGCGGCGAACCAGAGCGGCGAAGATAATCGGAACGTGGCACGGATGGCCGTCTTACTGGCAGGCTTTCCAATCGAGGTGCCGGGAGTTACCGTCAACCGGCTCTGCGGTTCGAGCCTGGCGGCGATCGACTCGGCTGCCCACGCGATTGCTTTCGGGGATGGCGAGATGATGATCGCCGGCGGCGTCGAGTCTATGACGCGCGCGCCCTACGTGATGCCGAAGAGCGGCGCCGCATTCGGCCGCGACCAACGTCTCTTCGATACCGTTTTGGGCTGGCGCATGATTAATCCAAATATGCCGGACCAATGGACGATTTCGCTGGGCGAAACCGCCGAACGCGTGGCCGAACTCTACGGCATCACTCGCGAGGAGCAGGATCGCTTCGCGCTGGATTCACAGACGAAATGCGCGGCTGCGGTCGAGCGCGCGGCGTTTTCCGACGAGATCGTTCCCATTAGGGTCCGCGACGCTCGCGGTAACGAAACGGAGATGGCGCGCGACGAGCATCCCCGCCCCGAAACGACGCTCGAAGCGCTGTCGCGCTTGCGAACTGCGTTCAAGGCGGGGGGAACGGTAACGGCGGGAAACTCGTCCGGAATCAACGACGGCGCGGCAGCGCTGCTTCTCTGCGAAGCCGAAGCCGCGAGGCGCCGCGGCTTGTCGCCGATGGCACGTTTCGTCGCTTCCGCTTCGGCCGGCGTCGCACCCGACGTCATGGGGCTCGGACCGATTCCGGCGACGCGAAAAGCGTTGGTGCGTGCCGGTATCGGCATCGGCGATCTCGACCTGATTGAAATCAACGAGGCGTTCGCGTCTCAGGCAATCGCCTGCATGCGCGACCTTCAGCTCGCTGCCTCATTAACGAATGTAAACGGCGGCGCGATCGCGCTGGGTCATCCGCTCGGCGCCAGCGGCGCGCGAATCGCGACGACGCTGCTGCACGAGCTTCGCCGCCGCGCCGGCCGTTACGCACTGGCGACGATGTGCATCGGCGTCGGTCAAGGCATCGCAACGGTATTCGAGCGTATTGAGGAGAAGCCAGGAAAATGAGCACGACCGCAACCCTGCTGCGTACCCAACTCTTGATTGGCGGAGGATGGCGCGACGCGTCCGATGGCGCGACCTACGAAGATCGCAACCCAGCGACCGGCGAAAAGATTGCTGACGTTGCCGACGCGACGCGCGAAGACGTCGATGCGGCCGTCGCCGCGGCGCGCAAGGCTTTCGATGCCGGAAAATGGCCGACGATGGCGGCCTCGCGGCGCGCCAAGATCGTGCATAAGATGGCGCAGCTCATCGGCGAGCGTGCCGCGGACATTGCGTTGCGCGAGGTACGCGACAACGGCAAGACGATCTCGACGGCCAAGGGTGAGGTCGGGGCGATCGTTGATACCTTCGAGTTTTACGCCGGTGCGGCGACCAAGAACTACGGCGAGACGATGCCGCCGCCGCTGCCGACCTACCTCGCCAGTACCGTCCGCGAACCCGTCGGCGTCGTCGGGGCAATCGTGCCGTGGAACTTTCCGTTGCTGCTTGCGTCGTGGAAGGTCGCGCCGGCGCTCGCCGCCGGCTGCACGATCGTGCTCAAGCCTTCTTCCGTAACGCCGCTCACGGCAATCGAGCTGGGCAACATCGCCCTCGAAGCGGGCCTGCCCGAGGGCGTGCTCAACGTCGTTACCGGTTCGACGCGCGGCATCGGCGCATGGCTCGTCGAGCATCCCGACGTTGACAAGATTGCCTTTACGGGATCGACGGAGACGGGCAAGACCGTCGCCGCCACCGCCGCGCGAACGCTCAAACGCGTAACGCTCGAACTCGGCGGCAAATCGCCGTCGGTCATTTTTGACGACGCGGATCTCGATGCGGCCGTCGCCGGTGCGCTCTACGGCGTTTTCTATAACGCCGGACAGTGCTGTGAAGCGCGTTCGCGCATTCTGCTGCAGAGCGGCATCTACGACCGCTTCGTGGCAAGCTTTAGCGAGAAGGCAAAGCGGCTGCGCCTGGGAGATCCCGAAGATCCGCAGACTCACATCGGAGCGATTACCGTCGACGAGCAGTACGAGAAGATCAAGGAGTACTGCGCGATCGGTGTGGCCGAAGGCGCGAAAGCGATCTTCGGCGGAGGACCGCCGAAACTCGAGGGCGCGTTTGCCGAGGGAATGTTCTGGAGTCCGACTGCGTTCGAGGCCGACAACTCGCACCGCGTCGCCCGTGAAGAGATCTTCGGCCCGGTTGCGACCATCGTTCGCTTCGAGAGCGAAGCCGACGCGGTGGCAATGGCCAACGCGAGCGAATACGGACTTGCCGCGAGCGTGTGGACGAACAATCTCGGCCGCGCGAACCGCGTGGCGCGGGCCATCCGTAGCGGGTCGGTGGCAATCAACACGCCCTACGCAGTCTTTCCCGGCGTACCGTTCGGCGGCTACAAGCAGTCCGGGTACGGACGAGAGCTTGGGATGGAGACGATGCGCCTCTACAGCGAAACGAAGAGCGTGCTCACCTACATCGGGGAGAAACCGATGGACCCGTTTCGGGTATAAGCCGAAGGTATGGACGAACCGCTCAAGATTGGCGGACGCTACAGCACCACGTATGGAACTCTTTGGAAGGACGGAACCTACTTTCCGCGCGGTACCGAAGTAAGCGTCGTCGGTCTTCACCTCGACCAGGGCTTCTGCGTTCGCTTTCCCACCGAGCTCGACGGCGAGCCGTTGGAAACGTGGGAGGATTGGAGCGAGATTGATTTTCTTGCCGTTGAAGGTTCCATAGGACCGCCGAGCCGGCCGCTTTCTAAAGCCGTGCTAGCCGAGGCGCGCGACGTATTATCGGATGCTGAGGATGGCTGTCACCTACATCTGCACGACGACGAATGAAACGCAGACGCGTTAGGTTCCGAGGTTGATCGTTTGGTTCTGCCAGACGCCCCAGTTGGCGCACTCGGACGTCTTAAAGCTCGGCGCGATTACGGCAACCCAGCAATAAATTTTACTCGGCTTGAGACCGGTGAAATGCGCGATGCCTTTCTTGCCCGTGTTTTGCGTGTCGAACGCCTTGCCCGGACGCGGACTGGATGTGGATCGCGGCGTGGATTCTTCGACGGGGATGTGTGGCTGCGGCGTCCCGTTGATCGTCACTAAGATCGAAGCCTTGGTGATCGAGGGGTTGGGGGCGGGAGAGCCCGGCGACACGCTCGGTGCCGGTGCAGGTGAGCTATTGCTGCTGCTGCATGCTGCTATAGCAAGCGTGGCAACGGCCAGCACGATCAAAAGACGTTTCGGCATGGCGGGCTGGCTTCGACGCATGCGGGCTAGGCCCCGTCACCGGCGACGCAGCGCTCGAAGTAGCGTTGCGATTTTCGCTCCAAGAGCGCGTAATATTCCCGAAAGAGCGAGGCCGCGGTCGTTCCTGGCCAGTGAGCCGGCAGAAGCTCGCTCGGTAATCCCGGGTCGAGATAGGCGAACTTGCGGAAGTCGTGGACCAGCCACAGCCGCGCCACGAGCGCGGCCTCATCACCCAGGCCGGCTCGCTCGCGCTCGTGCGCGAGCGGCGCTTCGTACCTCGCGACAAAGTCGCGATAGGCATCGGCGATCTCGCCGACGTTCCAACAGCGTTCGAGCAGCGCCCGGTCACTTAGCGGACCGCCATACTCCGCCGTAAAAAGGTGAATCGCCTCGAGCGTCTGCGTCGTGCGAGCCGCTTCACGCGCCGCCGCCAGCGTGTCCGATGGCGAGATCCACGTCGAGGGTGAGAGCTGCGCCCACCCGAGCGCGCTTAGCTCGGCGCGAAGACGCTCGCGGCGGCTTCGATGCGCCTCGCCGATGGCATAGGTCAGGAGCCGCCATCTCCCGTCCCACTCGATGACCGGCCCGTAAATACGCGGACTGAGCTCCTCGATGCGGCGCCGCCCGCGCTCGGTGACGGAGTAGTAGGCTCGATTGCCGCGCCGGCGCGCGCTGAGCCATCCCTGGCGCGACATCCGGGAGACGGCTTGCCGGACGGCCGCAGACGAAACGCCAAAGGAGGCCATGAGGTGAATTAAGGCACCGATCCAAAGGGAGCCATCGCCCCGCCGGCGCGCAACCATATCGCCGTACAAAGTAAAGATGAAGGAGTTGGCCCGAGTGACCGGCCGCCCGCCGCTTTCCAGTATTGACACCTCCTGCCGTAAGGCCTAGTATGACGGTATTCTCGCCGGTCGAGAAAAATCCGTCACATACTGGAAGGCGCCTTCATGAATCGCATTGCGACGTTCGACGACTGGATCACCATGCTGGATGAGTGGAGGCAAGACGTCGGCCTCGACCGGGAGCTGGTGGACCGCTTTATGCCTGGCTACAACTTTGAGGCAAAATACGGAGAGCTGCCGACGCCCGAGATTTACTTCGGTGATTTCAAAGGGGAGCGGCGCTGGGAGAAGGTCCGAGAGATCCCCGATCAACGAATGCGCGACGCCGTGCTGAACATGGTCG
>DATAPM010000195.1:0-7172 GCA_036265225.1 Vulcanimicrobiaceae bacterium | reverse complement strand
TTTTGGAGCGGATCGAACGGATTGGAAATTCCACATCCCGCCGACGTGCCGGGCATCAACTGCATAAGACCCTGCGCTCCCGCCACGCTGACGGCGGAGGGGTCCCCCGCCGACTCCGCCATCAGAACGGCGCGCACCAAGCCGGGGGGAACTCCGTTGGATTGCGCCACGCCCAAGACGAGTGAGTTCATCGTCGTGGGGTCGAGGGCGTGCGGAGAGTAAGGCAGGTAGCCCTCGCCGCTGCATCCGTAGAGCAGGGCCAGCAGCGAACAGACTCCGAGCAGCCGATTCATCGCACCGGCGCCATTCTGCCCGCCCCGCGATGAGGCCTGGCAGGCAGGCTGCCGGCTCGGCTGCGAGCAAGGCGCGATTCGTCCAAGGATGACTCCGCAACTTTCCGATGGTTTTCCGGCTCCGGCATCGCTAGCATCGTAGCCATGATAAAGCCGCGTTCAAACGCAGAAGTAATAGGCGACGTCTGCCGGTACGTCGAGAATCATAGCGACGAAGCCTTGACGCTCGCTGAGCTTGCCTCCATGGCCTCAATGAGCCGCTTTCACTTCGCTCGCACGTTTAAAACGATCGTGGGGCTAACGCCCAAGCAGTACCTGGCGACGGTTCGCCTGCGCAACCTCAAGGGCGGATTGGAGCAAAGCAAATCGGTAGACGCCGCCGCCTACGATGCGGGCTACGGGTCGACGAGCCGCATCTATGAGATGGCCGCGTCGCGGCTCGGAATGACGCCCGCACAATATCGCCGCGCCGGCGAAGGCGTTTCGATATCGTACGCATTTGCGCCGACCCCGTTCGGCATGATGATGATCGGCGCCACCGATCGCGGCATCTGTTTCATCGCCTTCGGCGACGAGCTCGAGGAACTGCTTTCGCGACTGCACGGCGAGTATCGCAACGGGCGCATCGAACCGATGCCGCAACCCTACAATCCGCAGTTTCGCGCGTGGATCGACTCACTCGTCAGTTATCTCAACGACGACGTGCCAAAGCCCGACCTGCCGCTCGACATTCGCGCGACTGCCTTCGAAATGCGCGTGTGGAACTATCTCGCCCGCATCCCCTCGGGGGAAGTGCGCTCGTACGGCGAGGTTGCCGCGGCTATCGGGCAACCCACGGCAGCCCGCGCCGTCGCGCAAGCCTGTGCGCGCAACCCGGCGGCGGTGCTAATCCCATGCCACCGGGTTATTCGCGGCAGCGGAGAGCTGGGCGGCTATCGTTGGGGACTCGGTCGAAAACGGGCGCTCATCGAGAGAGAACGCGCGCAGCGAGCACGAACGCAGCGAGCATGAGCGATTTCGATCTCGTCGTCATCGGCACGGGAAGCTCCGGAATTGCGGTCGTCAAGCGTTGCGCGAAAGCCGGACGGCGGGTCGCGGTCGTCGACAAGGTTCCGTACGGTGGAACCTGCGCGCTACGCGGTTGCGATCCGAAGAAGGTGCTCGTCGGCGCGGCCGAGGTCATCGATTGGACGCAGCGCATGCAGGGCAGCGGCATCGCCGGCGATTCGCGGATCGACTGGCCGGAGCTCATGCGTTTCAAACGTACCTTTACCCAGCCGGTGCCGCAGGAACGCGAAGCCGCCTTTCGCGAGTTGGGCGTCGCGACGTATCATGGCACGGCGCATTTTACGGGTCCGGCGACGCTCGATATCTCGGGCGAAGCCGTTGCGGCGGGTCAGATCGTGCTAGCCGCCGGGTCGCGACCGGCGACGCTCGGGCTTCCGGGCGAGGAGCACCTCATCACCAGCACCGGCTTTCTCGAGTTGGAGCGCTTGCCGCCGCGCGTCGCGTTCGTCGGTGGTGGCTATATCGCGTTTGAGTTCGCCCACGTGGCGGCGCGAGCGGGGGCCGCCGTAACGATTCTGCAGCGCGGCCCCCGCGTACTCACCGGTTTCGATCCGGATCTCGTCGACCGTGTCGTCGAAGTAAGCCGCGAGATCGGAATCGACGTGCGTGTCGATGCTAAAGTCGGTGCGGTTGAGAGAAAGGGAGACGTCTTTACCATCGCCGTGGCGCAAGGCGGGCGGGACTTCACGGTCGAGTGCGATCTGGTCGTGCATGCCGCCGGGCGCGTCCCGGATCTGGACGATCTCGCGCTCGACGCCGGCGGGGTGGAGCGCACCGTCAAAGGCGTCGCCGCCAACGAGTTTCTGCAGAGCCGCAGCAATCCGGCGGTTTATGCGGTCGGCGATTGCGCGGACGGCGGTGGATTACCCCTAACGCCCACGGCGGCCGTTGAAGGCGAAACGGCGGCTCGCAACCTGCTCGAGGGTAATCGTTACACGGTCGATTTTACCGGGCTCGCCAGCATCGTTTATACGATTCCGTCGCTAGGAAGCGCGGGCCTCACGGCGGACCAGGCTACCGCGCGCGGTCTGCGTTTTTCGGTCCATCGGGGCGACTCGACGAAATGGTATTCGTCGCGCCGGATCCAGACGCGCGTTTCCGGTTACAACGTTCTAGTCGAAGAGGGAAGCGGGAAGATTCTGGGCGCCTCGGTTTTAGGACAACACACCGAGGAGCTGCTCAACATTTTTTCGTTGGCAATCAGAACCGGGATTCCGGCACTTACCCTCGTGGACGCGCTTTTTGGTTATCCGACGGCTTCGTCCGATATGGAGTTTCTCGTCGGCTGACGAGACCGGCGGCCGGAGGACGAATGGCCCGCGCTGAGATTCAACCAAACAAACGTTCGATAAAATAAAGATTCGCGGCGCCCGTCGCATCGATAGATGTGGCGTGGATGCTACATGCCGGAACCTTGCCTTACCCACATCGGGGGCGTATAGTGGTGGAAAGTAGCGCCTAGTGGTGGCTTCTGGAGGTTTCTCGTGCACGCGAACTTGCCGCGCTTCGCCGGCTCGGAGCAGCACGCCCTTGATCATAAGGGCAGGCTTATCGTGCCCGCGCGCTTTCGCGAGCGCCTCGGATCCGAATTCGTACTGACCATCGCGCCGCCCGATGGATGTCTTGCGCTCTATCCCCGCGCCACGTGGGTCGAGTATTGCGAACGGCTCGAGGCGGTGCCGGAAAAAGACGAGCGGTATCGCCGCTTCGTCCGTTACCTCTTTGCCAACACCGAAGAGGTCGGGAGCGATAACCAGGGCCGCGTCATGGTCCCGGCGCGACTGCGTGCTTATGCCGGGATCGACCGTCAGGTCGTCTCGGTCGGCCTGCTCACTCGAATCGAAATTTGGGCCCAAGAGCGCTACGAGTTTCAGCTGCCGCCCCAGGGCGACGTGCCCGCCTTCATGGCCGAGCTGGGGCTCTAGTCATGTGGGTGCTGCATGACGCACGTTGCAGTGCTGGTGGAGCCGGCGGTGGAGTACTTGGCGATACGCCCGGATGGCGTCTACGTGGATGCTACCTTTGGAGCGGGCGGCCACTCACGCGCGATTCTCTCGCGATTGACGTCGGGGCGATTGATTGCCCTGGACGCCGATCCGGCGGCGGCCGAGTTTGCCTCGGCGATTTCCGATCCGCATTTTTCCTTCGTCCATTCCAACTTCCGCGATCTCAACCACGTCCTCGATGGCTGCGAAGTCGCAGCAGTAGACGGCGTTCTCTTCGATTTTGGAGTTTCGTCGATGCAACTTGACGACCCCGAACGCGGCTTCTCGATCGGAAAGCCGGCGGCGCTGGATATGCGTATGAACCCATACGTCGGCCGAAGCGCCTACGACATCTTGGCTACCGCCACTGAACGCGAGCTCGCCGATATCTTCTTTTATTACGGCGAAGAGCGTGCGGCGCGCCGTATCGCTCGCGCCATCGTGAACCGCCGCACCGGCGGCGAGCTGCCGAATACCACCTCCGAGTTTGCCCGTTTGGTCGCCGGCGTCGTTCAGCGGCCCGGCCGGCGCGAGCGGATCCATCCGGCGACGCGCGCCTTTCAAGCGTTGCGGATTGCCGTCAATGACGAGCTCGACTCGGTGTCGGCGGGGCTTCGCGCCGCGATCGGCCGGCTGCGCGCAGCGGGGCGCGTCGTCGCAATCAGCTTTCATTCCCTCGAGGATCGCATCGTGAAACAGAGTTTTCGCGACGACTCGCGTCTGCACGTCTTGACGAAGCGGCCCCTGCTCCCCGACGAGCGCGAGGTGGCCGAGAATCCGCGCGCGCGCAGCGCCAAGATGCGGGTCGCGGAACGGAAGGTCAGCTGATGATCCAGCCGCGCCATTTCGAACAGCGGTCGCGCATTCCGAATCAGCGTGCCGCGCGGACCGCAACCCATCGCCGGATCGTCCGCAAGTCGCGCGCTCGTTATACCGGCGTGGCGCGCGTCTCCGGAGTCCTCCTCGTTGCCCTGGCGCTCCTGATGGGCTACGTCGTGCTCACCTCGAGCTTGACCGGCTTGAGCTATGCCGTCGGACACGAGTCCGCCAAGCGCGAAGCCCTGCAGGAAGAGACGATGCGGCTCGACGACCGGCTCGCGGCCTTGCGCTCCGACGACCGGCTCGCAGCACTGGCCGCCAAGCTGGGGATGCGCGAACCGCAGCAGCTTGCCGTGGTTAAACTCGCGCCGCTGCAGGTCGCGCACGCCAAGCCGTCGTTCGCCGTCCTTTCGTCGCTGGCCGGTTTCTTCGCGCCCGCCGTAGCCGCTCAACCGTAGCGGCGCGGGACGTCATGCACGAAAGAACCTTCGCTCGCGTCGCACCGATGCGGGCCAGGCTCTTCTTCTACGCTTGCATGGTCGTTGCGCTCTTCTTATCGTGGCGGCTCTTCGACGTGCAAGCGCGTAACGGCGCCGCCTACGCGAAGCGAGCGCTGGCGCAGCGTTCCGATACGGTCGAGATCTTCGCCCGGCGCGGCAGCATTCTGGATCGTGCCGGAAACGTGTTGGTGCGTTCGTTGCCGTCGGAGAGCATTTATGCCGTACCGCGCGAGGTCGTCGACCCCGATGCGACTGCGGCAAAACTTTCGAAGGTCGTCGGCAAGCTCGACCCGGCGGTCGTCAGCGGATTGCGCGACCGGCACTCTTGGTTCGTCTGGATCGCGCGCAAGGTGCCGCACGAAACGGCCGCACGCGTGCGTTCGCTCGGACTGCTCGGAGTCGATCTCAAAGAGGAAGACACCGGGCTGCGCGTCGATTCGGCGCAGCGCCTTGCGTCGACCGTGCTCGGCTTCGTGGGCACCGATGAGAACGGACTCGACGGTGTCGAGTACGCCTACGACAACCTGCTGCGCGGGCACTCCGGGCGCGTCACGCTCGAAGCGGACGAGTTCGGCCGTCCGATCCCCTTCGGCCGCGAGCAAGTCGTAGCGCCGGCGCAACCGGGCGCCAGCGTTCAGTTGACCATCGATCCGTATCTTCAGTTCGTGACCGAGCGTGCGCTCGCCAAACAAGTGAACGCGTTCCACGCGCTCGACGGCACGGCGATCGTCATGGACCCTTGGACCGGCGAAATACTGGCGATGGCAAACCTGCCGGACTTCGATCCGAATCGTTTCTGGAAGTTCGGCACCGAGGCGCGCCGCAATCGCGCCGTGATGGACGCGTACGAGCCGGGCTCGACGTACAAGCTGATTACCGCGGCGGCAGCGCTCGAGTCGCACAAGGTAACGCTTGCCTCGCGCTTTCCCGCGCACGACCGGCTCGACGTAGGCGGGCAGACGATTCACAACGCGGAAGATGGCTTCATGGCCGGAACGGGCGGCAGCGAAACGCTCGAACAAATCGTGGAGTACTCACACAACGTCGGTGCCGCGGAAGTTGGGATCTCGATCGGCGCGAAGAGACTCTACGCGATGGAACGGAAAGCCGGGTTCGGCGACACCAGCGGCCTCGGTTTGCCGGGAGAGAATCCCGGAATCGTTCCGGCACCCTCGCAATGGAGCGGCTCTTCGCTGGCTACAATGTCGTTCGGCCAAGGCGTTTCGGTAACGCCGCTGGCAATGGCGCGCTACTACTGTGCGATTGCGAACGGCGGATTGCTCGTTCAGCCGCGTATCGTCAGCGCCGTCTACGACCAGCAAGGGAAACTCTTGCAGCGTTACCGCACCAAGATTACTCGCCGCGTTTTCTCGCGCGAGACCGCGGCCGATTTGAGCAAGTTTCTTCGTTCCGTCGTCCTCCACGGCACTGGCGACCCAGCGGCGCAGATTCCCGGCTATGCGACGGCCGGCAAGACCGGAACCGCGCAAATGGTCGTCGACGGCGAATACCGGTCGGGGTTTTATGCGGCGTCGTTCATTGGAATGGTCCCGTACCCGCGCGCCCGCTACGTGATCTACGTGAAAGTCGAGCGGCCGTTGGGATCGTACTATGGAAGCGTCGTTGCCGCGCCCGCATTCGCGGAGATCGCGCGCGCGGCCATGCTGCACGCCGGCGTGCTGCCTAGTGCCGCGCGCAATGGAGGCTGAACGGAGGGTCGCGCTGGCGGCCTTATTGCACGCCTTGCCGTCGGCGCGCGTCCGGGGCGACACGCAGCAGAGTATTACCGGCATCGTGACCGCTTCGGGAGCCGTTCGTCCCGGCTCGCTCTTCGTGGCGGTGCGCGGCACGCAGACCGACGGTCACCGCTTTCTCTCCGACGCTGTCGTGCGGGGAGCCGCGGCCGTAGTCGTCGAGCAAACGCAGGAGCCCGCACTCGGTGCGAGCGGCGAAACGGTCACGGTGATCGGCGTGCCGGACACGCGGCTGGCGCTTTCGGCGCTGGCGGCCTCGTTCTACGGCGATCCTTCGCAAACGCTCGACGTTATCGGCGTCACTGGAACAAACGGCAAGACTACGACTACGCGTATGATCGCCGCGATCTGCCGTCAAGCCGGCGTGCCGTGCGGAATCGTCGGAACGGTCGGCGCGGAGTTCGGCGGGCAACGTTGGCAGCTTGAGAACACTACGCCGCTTCCACCCGAGCTGCACGGGCTTCTGGCTACGATGCGCGCGATGGGAGCGGCGGCGGTAGCCATGGAGGTGAGCTCGCACTCGCTGGCGCTCGATCGCGTCGCCGACGTGCGCTTCGGCATCGCGGCCCTTACCAACGTCACGCGCGACCATCTCGATTTTCACCGCGACGAGCAGAGCTATGCGGCGGCGAAGCGCCGGCTCTTCTCGTTGGCACGGCGCTGCGTGCTTAACGCCGACGATCGCTGGGGCGCGCAGTGGGCTCGCGAGCTCGCCGCCCAGGGCCGGGCGACGATCACGTACGGCGCGGCCGG
>DATAPM010000194.1:0-4578 GCA_036265225.1 Vulcanimicrobiaceae bacterium | reverse complement strand
GATCGTATCCGGTTGCGGGATCACTAGCGGCCCGGCACCCACCGTCAACAGCTCGTTGCCTCCCATACTGCAGCCGACGCCGGCGCCCAACCTGCTCTACGTCGATCATTACGGCACGCTCTACGAGTATCAGTTGCCGCTCACCAAGGGCGCCAAACCCAAGCGAACGCTGCAAGAGTGGCCGGGACTCGCGGTGCCGCCGGTGATTGCCGTCGATCCCTACGGCGTGGTGGCGTTGGCCAGCGCGCGCAGCGTGCGTATTTTCCACCCGCCGATCACATCGTTCGATCAGAAGAACGCGAAGCTGGAAATCAAGCTGACGCCCGCGATCACCGAGATCGGCGTCTCGGGCGCCGATCTCATCGACATGGCGTACGATCCCAACGACAACCTGTGGCTGCTCAACAATCTCGGCGCGGAAATCTCCGAGCTGCGCACGCCGCTTACGAAAGATATCGTGGCGGCGCTGACGATCGGCTTCGGCGCGCCCGGTTCCAAAACAGCCGGTTTCACCACGCTCGTTAAAGCCAGCTTCGACGTGAACGCGGCGCTCTACGTCTATGCCGCATCGTCGACGCGTTCGCGTATCTTCAAGATGTCGTTCCCCTACGCCAGGTCTCCCGGGTCGTTGGGAATCAATCTCAACCAGGCCGTCTTCGTCGACAGCAGCCAGTGGCTGCCGACGGCACCGAATCAACCGTCGCTGCTGCTCGGTCAATATCTCGGGCAGCTCTCCTCGCCCAAACCCGGCTCGCCGCCGTCGCCGCCGGTGAACGTTATGGGCGAGTTCGTGCAGCCGCTCGATCCGACGAAGGGACTCTTTCCCAACCAGCACGCCGATACGATCGCCGGCGCGTTAGCCGCCGATCCGCAGCGCAGCCGTCTGTACGCCTTAACGGCGCAGACCGGGGAGCTCGACGTCTACGGTATTCCGATGCAAGGAGGCGCCAAAGCCATGCTGACGTTGCCGTGCTTGAGTGCGCCCAGCGATTGTGGCGAGAAACCGGAGCATCTCTTCTTAGCGCCGTAATGGCGTATTGACAAACGTCGATGTACGGATTAGTATCGAAATATGTCGATACAGAGGTGCTGCCCGCCGGCAAAGGTCGTAACCCATGATTTCGAGCCGGCAGCGGCGCTGCTCAAAGCCATTGCCGACCCCTATCGCCTCACGATTCTTGCGACGCTCGCCGCCGGGGACGGCGAAGTTTGCGTCTGCGATTTTACCGACGCTCTGCCGCTGAATCAGCCGACCGTTTCGCATCACCTGCGCATTCTTCGCGAGGCGGAACTCGTCGACTGCGAGCGCCGCGGCACGTGGGTTTACTATTGGCTGGCGTCGGGCGCCGTCGATCGGCTCGCCAGCGCGATGGACTCCGTTTTTCGAAAGAAGGTACGTTCATGAAAATGCATTTGAACTTCGCGACCAGCGATCTTGGCAGAAGTATCGAGTTCTATTCGACTCTACTGGACGCACGGCCGAATAAGACGTTTTCCGACTATGCGCTTTTTGTAACCGAGAGGCCGGCTCTCGAACTCGCGCTCGCTGCCGCTGCGGCGGTCGAGCCGCCCGGAGACGCTCATTACGGGATCGTCGTGGAGACCCTTGACGAGGTCGACCGGGCCGCGGGCCGTCTTGCGAAGGCGGGATTGATCGAGGCAATCGAACGCGAGCAGACGTGCTGCTATGCCAATCAATCGAAAGTCTGGACCATCGACCCTGAAAAACGCCGCTGGGAGATCTACGTCGTGCACGAAGAGACTGAGGAGCGCGGGTCGGCAGGCGAAAGCTGTTGCGGCGGTCGCGATGAAGCGAGCAATGCATGCTGCGCCGGCTGAAGTCTTGATCGCCCAAAAGATCGTCGTGCGGCCGGCGACGTCCGGCGACTTGGAGTCGATCCGCTGCATCTATAACGAGGGCATCGAAGACCGCATCGCCACGCTCGACTCGGATGCTAAGTCGAGCGACGAAATTGCGCAGTGGTGGTCGGCGCATGGCGGCCGCTTTAGCATTTTGATCGCGACGAACGGAGAACGTGTGATCGGCTGGGCCTCGCTCAACCCTTTCACGGGTCGCTGCGCTCACGCCGACGTCGCCGACCTTTCCGTTTACGTCGCCCGAGATCTCCGCGGCAGCGGCGTCGGCTTTGCTCTCTTGAAGAGCTTGATTGCCGACGCGGCCGTCGAAGGGTTTCATAAAGTGGTCCTTCATGCGCTAGACTTTAACGAGCACGGAAAGCGCCTGTATCGCAAGGCCGGATTCGTCGAGGTCGGGGTTTTTAAAGAGCACGGCCTGATCGACGGCCGCTACGCCGACGTAATTGCGATGGAGCGGCTTCTCGCGTGACGCTGATCAAACGGAGCCTGGCGGAAGGGCTTGGTACAGCTTTTCTTTTAGCCGCGGTCGTGGGATCGGGAATCATGGCGCAACGCCTAAGCGAGGGCAATGTGGCCGTCGCGCTGCTCGCCAACACGCTGGCTACCGGTGCGGTGCTGCTTTGCCTGATCGCGGCATTGGCTCCGATCTCGGGAGCGCACTTCAATCCGGCGGTCTCGCTCGCCGAGGCAATGCATGGCGGCTTACCGTGGCGTGAAGTGCCAGCCTACTGGTCGGCTCAGATCTGCGGCGGATTACTCGGAGTCGCCGTCGCCAATACGATGTTTGCGCTGCCCGTGTTCTTTATTTCTCACCACATGCGTGGCGGTGCGGGCCAACTGCTGGGCGAGTTCGTTGCCACGTTCGGCCTGCTCTCGGTGATTTGGGGTTGCGTACGATGGCGCTCGCCCCTGATCGCCTTTGCCGTCGCGGCGTATATCGTTGCCGCGTACTGGTTTACCTCGTCCACGTCGTTTGCCAATCCGGCGGTAACGATCGCGCGCTCGCTTTCCGATACTTTCGCTGGAATCCGGCCGCAGGACGTAGCGCCATTTATTGGGGCTCAGTTTTTGGGCGCGGTATCCGCGACGCTGCTCTTCAAATGGCTGGCGCCGCTCGAGAGGAAACTATGAAACGAAGCGTTTTATTCGTGTGCGTCCAGAACGGCGCACGCAGTCAAATGGCCGAAGCGTTTTTGAACGAGATGTGCCCCGACGACTACGTTGCCGAGAGCGCGGGGCTCGAGCCGGGCGAGCTTAATCCGCTTGCCGTTGCCGCGATGAGCGAGGCCGGCATCGACATCTCTTCAAAGCGGACGAAGGCCGCCTTCGACCTTTTTAAGGCGGGTAAGCTCTACTCGTACGTCGTCACCGTGTGCGACGAGACCAGCGCGGAACGGTGCCCGGTTTTCCCCGGTCAAGCGCGGCGGCTGCATTGGAGCTTCGCCGACCCGTCAACCTTGCAAGGTTCGTGGGAAGAACGCCTCGCCCATACGCGCCGAATTCGCGATGAGATTCGCGCGCGAATCGCGCAATGGTGCGCGCAGACCTGCACCGCGGGGCTTACGAGCAGCCCTCGATAACCGCTTTAATGCCGGCGAGCAACTCGTGAGCCGTTGCTTGGGCGATGCGGTGGCCGATCGTGACGTCGAAGATTTTCCCGGCTGGACCGATCGGAGACGCATACGCACCGTCGAGCGCGAGACGGCTGCGCCGAGGATCTTCTTCCCCGGCGATTAGCAGCGCGCGGAAAGGCCGTCGGGCCCTCGGGCCACCATTCAATCCTCATGCGGGCCTCGCGATTGCCTTCGCGACTTGCTCGGCGCGCTTCGACGAAGACGTCGCGGTCGAGGACGTGCAAACGCAGACGGCCGACGTCGCCGCTAGCGCGAAGCCCGGCAAAGTAACGCGCGAGCGCCCCCTTGGGCCTCTTTGGCGGGGCACTCGATTGAAATCGAGTCGCGAAGGCGCGTCATCTCCGAAGTATAGCGAAGGCATTATGAACAACCGAAGAGCTGCTCCGCCTGCGAGTTTACGAGCCGCATCATTCCATCGGCGTCGACGATCACCGTGGCATCGGGAGCGTACTCGAGCAGCGCAAAGCGGCTTCCGGTGAGATCCGCCAGCGAAAAGACCGACTGAGTCACGGAAACGGACATACTACGCGCCGGCCGCCCGGTCCGTCGCGATAGGGCTGGCGGGGGCGCCGAGGAAACAAGCGAGCGTGCAAGGACCGGACGACTCCCGCCACGAGCTAGGGAACCTCGTTGCGGTCGCGCTGGCAAACGTCGAAGGCATGATCGACGGGCTGGTCGCCCCGACGCCGGAGCGGCTGGAGGCGCTCGCCGACGCGCTGCGCCGCGCCCGCGCGCTACTGCTTGGAGATGACGCAACTTAGCGCACGTCGCCGGCGTGTTTTGGTCGTCGACGACGAGCCGGCGATCCTCGAAGTGGTCAAGGCCTACCTCGAACGCGAAGGCTTGAGCGTCGAGACCGCCTCGGGCGTCGAGGAAACGCGACGCGCGCTCGAGCGCGGAGCCGTAGATCTGCTGGTTCTCGACATCGCGCTGCCCGACGGCAGCGGGCTCGACGTGCTGCGCGCGGCGTTTCCAAACGCGCACGTTCCCACCATCGTGCTGACCTCACGAAGCGGAGAGGCGGACCGCATCGTCGGTCTCGAGCTCGGCGCCGACGACTATGTGA
>DATAPM010000193.1:0-1880 GCA_036265225.1 Vulcanimicrobiaceae bacterium | reverse complement strand
CATGACGCTCAGCGTGCCGTCCTGCGCCGCTTGTCGCGTGCGCGCGATGGGCGCATCCAGCCAGGCCGCGCCCTTCGCTGCGATCTGCTTGGCGAAGTCGCGGGTCTGGCTGACGGAGGAGGTGCCGAGATCAACCACAACCTGACCGCTTCGGATGTTCTTCAGGATTCCATCGCCCTCGAATACCGTACGGACATGTTTTGCGCTGGGCAGGCAAAGAAACAGCAGATCGCTTTGCCGGATCGCATCCGAAAGCGACCCCGCAATGTCAGCTCCATCGGCGCGGAGCCGTTGCAGCGGCTCCGCCGAAAGATCGAACGCCATCACGCGCGCGCCGCTCTTCCTCACGAGATTGCGGCAGATCGGCTCGCCCATGACGCCGAGGCCGATGAAGCCGATGGTCTTGAACGACGTCATCGCTCACTTTCTTTCTTGACGTTGACGCGTTTTCCTCACGCGAACCGGTATCCACTCGCTCGAAAACGCCATGGCTATTTCGCAAACGACCGCGACGGCGCCTTGTGCAAGGCCCAGGCGTCAATCTTGTCGCTGGCGCGCGGATAGATTTCGGTGACGAGCGGATCATGCCCGGGGATGAAGCGATCGGGATGACCGGCGAGACGCTCGACCGTCTCCCATCCCGTCACCATGTCGCCGACGTTATAGACGATCGGAAACGGGCTCCTGCGGTGCAAATTGGCGTAGTAATGCGCGGCGTCGGAGGCAAGCACCACCGGACCTCGCTCGGTCTCGACCCGCACCACCTGCAGGCCATCGGAATGGCCACCGACCCGATGCACGGTGACGCCTGGCGCGACCTCGCCCTCGCCGGCATGGAACGTGACGCGCTCGCCATAGACATGGCGCACCATCTGCGTGACATGCTCGACCGTGAACGGGTGGCGCAACAGGCCGTTGCACATGCAGCGTCCGGTCGCATAGGCCATTTCCCGGTCCTGCAGATGAAATCGCGCACTCGGGAACCGGTCGAGATTGCCGGCGTGATCGTAATGCAGATGGGTGACGACGATGTCCTTGATCTCTTCCGCCTTGACGCCAAACCCCGCGAGCGCATCGACCGGATTGAGCGTCAGCTTGCGCCCGCGCACCTTCGCCTGATCGGCGTTGAAGCCGGTATCGACCAGAATATTGCGGCCGCCGCCGCGGACCAGCCAGACGAAGTAGTCGAGGTCCTGGGCGCTGGTCTCATGCGGATCCGGTGAGAGAAAGTTCATCTGCGGCGTGCGGGCCATGGTGGCGTAGCGGAGCGCGTAGATCTCGTAGGCGTTTCCCATCGTTTTCACATTTCTTGTTCGAGAGCGGAGAACTGCACCAAGCCATCGTCACCGGCAAAGGTCAAACCGCGAAAGGCCCTGTCATCGGGACGACGCCGATCGATCCTAATGTGAGGCCAATCACACTGCTGCGTTCACGCGTGTGGGAACTTGGGGTACGCACCGGGCTGCACCGGGACGTCATTTCGATCCGCGAAAAGCGATTGGACCGAAGCCCCGCGGTCACGATTCGAATTGTCGCAATAAGTCCTATTTTGCAGTCAGTTGACGAGTCGTGACCGTGGTTTGATAATGCCGTTAGCGTAGAGTAATGTCGCCGAGGCGCGAGCAAGAGCCGGCGCCCTTTTCCTGGACCGCCGTAGTATGAACATTCGCCTTGCTTTACTCCTGATTGCCCTTTTCTCGGTCGTCTCGACCGCCCCGTCGTCGGCTGCGGGCGACCGGTTTGCGCTGGTCATCGGCAACGCGAAATATCCGGACGCCGACGCCCCGCTCAAGGAACCTATCAGCGACGCCCACGACGTCGCCGACGAGCTCAAGCGGGACGGGTTTACTGTCGATATCGGGGAAAACCTGACCGGTGAG
>DATAPM010000192.1:0-5255 GCA_036265225.1 Vulcanimicrobiaceae bacterium | reverse complement strand
GTGTGCGCCAGCATGACGACGGTGCGATCTTCCGGCCTTACCCACGTCGTTTCGCCGTCGCCGCTCTCCATTCGGAAGAGGCCGCCGCGGCCGATCTGTTCGAGCACGCGGCGCAACTCCGGCTGAAAGACGATCGGGATCGTCACCGCGGCTCCGACGACGACCAAACGCAGAATCGTCGCCAAGAGCGGCAGCTGGAAGAGGTTTGCCAAGCCCAGCAAGCCGACGGTTACGAGAATGCCAATCAATATCTGCACTGCTCGCGTCCCGCGAATCAAGAGCAGAACGTAATAGATCAGAATGCTGGTCGCGATCACATCGACGACGTCGGAGATGCCGACGTAATGCCCGATGGTGCTAAACACGATCGCTCCCGATTTGCAGCTCTAAGACGCGCTCGGGGACGATTTGCTCCGCCTGCAGTCCCTCGGCAGCGATCGCCGTTATTACCTCGGGGGGAAGCGGCGAGAGAAGTTCGCTGGTTCGGCCGCAGGCAAAGCGTCCAAGCTCGGCGTCGATCAAGCTCGTCACCAGGCACGCGCCGGTCGCGCTGGGATCCCATTCGACCACAACGCCGTTAGGAATGGCGCGACAGGCCAATATCCCGGCCGGGCGCCCGTCGCCGGCGAATGCATCCAGCAGCGGCGGCAAGGCTTCGGCCGACGCAGGGAAAACTGCCAGAGCAATGACCGCCTTCTCGTATAGGGTCGTCCCCGCCGGCGTCGCAATCGACGCGCCGGCCTCGGGATTGGGAAGCGCAATAGACGCATACGAACGTCCAGCCGCAGCGCTGCTGCGCCAAATCGCATGGCCGCCGCCTCGCCGCGCGGCCTCCTCTAGTGCGTGGCGTTGCTTGTCGGTCGGAACTCCCTCCATGCTCAAGGTCAAGTAAGTCACGCTCGTTTCAACGTTTGCCGTTGCGAGCGCGCAATCTTGCGAATGAGCGACCTGCACCGCGCGTTCGTCGTTTCGACCGGGAAGAATTCGGCATGGATTTCGATCGACGGTGAGCCGTCGCCGCGTCTCGCGCAGCTGCGCCGAATGTCGGGCAAACGCTTCATGCCCGTTCCCGGCGACGTCGTTGCGGCGCGCGTGCTCGAAGACGGACACGCGGTCATCGAGCGCATCGAGCCCCGGACGTTGTCGTTACAACGCCATAGCGCGGGCGGCCGATCGAAGACGATGGCGGCCAATGTCGATCTGCTCGTGACCGTAACCTCGCTGGCCAATCCGGCGCCGCGGCCGATCACCCTCGACCAGTTGCTTGCTTTTGCCGAGCTGGAGAAAATCGCGGCAGCAGTCGTGCTGACCAAGCCTGACCTGGCCGATTCCGCGGGCTGCGAGGACCTGGCCGGTATCTATCGCGCCTTGGAATACCCGACGATTGTCGTCAATCCGAAGCGAGGGGAGATCGAGCCCCTCCGGGATCTGATCGGCGGCCGCCATGCCATGCTGGCCGGCAACTCGGGCGTCGGAAAGAGCACCATCTTCAGGGCGCTGGGAGGGGACACGTCGGTGGGTGAGGTCTCACGCCACGGGCTGGGACGGCAAACGACCTCGGCTGGGCGGCTCTACCGCCTCGCAGGCGGCTTCCTGATCGACAGCCCGGGCATCAGCGAGTTCGGCCTAGGGCAGGTGGATGCCCGAACCTTGGCGCCGGCCTTTCGCGAAATCCCGCCTCTCGCGGCCCTCTGCCGCTTCGCCGACTGCACCCACCTAGCCGAACCCGACTGCGCGGTCGCCGCGGCCGCTGCGGACGGCGCGATGGCCCCCAGCCGCTATGCCAGCTACCGGAGGATGATATTGGAACCGGCCTAACCTCCCTACGGGCCGCGGGCACACGCCCTGGACACCCCGCGCAGGCACCTGATATGATACTCGCCGTTCTTTCGCTTCCGTTTAGCTAAGGGAGTTTTCTTGCCGAATATCAAGGCCGCAAAGAAGTGGGCCATACAATCCGAGAAACGCGAAACGCGCAACAAGGCCGCCAAAAGCAGCCTCAAAACGCTCTTCAAGCGCGCCGTCACCGTGCGGGAGGCCGACGTCGCCGGCTCCGTCGAGAGCGCCTACGATAAAGCCGCCGCCAAAGGGGTCATCCACCCCAACAAGGCGGCACGCAAGAAGTCGCGCCTCGCCGCGGCAATGCTCCGTGCCGCCACGGCTCCGGTGAAGACGACGAAGCGCTCGAGCTCGAAAAAGTAGTCCACACCTAGGGATCGATATTAATCGCTAGGCGCGTCGCCGCATCGGCGCGCGCCTCGGGCAGAATTCGCTCGCGCAAAACGCGTCGCAACGCTGCCGGCTTGCGCGTCCGGACCGCGACGCGATAGCGCCACTCCTCGTTAACTCGCGCGATCGGGTATGGCGCCGGTCCGAGCACTTCTCCCACCTTGCCGTCGCGCAGGATCGCCGCGTACTCGCCGGCTCGCTCGATGACGCGCGCCCGGCTGCGACCCAATACTCCGAGATACGCCAAACGCTGTGCCGGAGGAAAACCCGACAGCTCGCGTTCGCGCAGCTCCGCCGTCGCGAAACCCTCGTAATCGTGACGGGCGGCATAGGCGATTGCCGGATGCTCCGGGGCGTAGCTTTGGACGATCGCCTCGCCGCGGCGCCCGCGTCCGCTGCGGCCGCAGGCTTGCGCGATCAAGGCGAAACTGCGCTCCGCCGCGCGAAAATCGGGTTGGTTGAGGCCGATGTCGGCAGCGATGACGGCCGCCAGGGTAACGGTCGGATAATCCAAGCCCTTGGCCACCATCTGCGTCCCGACCAGCACGTCACCGTTGCTCGCGAACTCGGAAAGAATGCGGGCGTGATCGCCGACGCGCGTCGTGGTATCCGAGTCCATGCGTAACACGCGCGCCGTCGGAAATAACCGTGCGACTTCCTCGGCAACGCGTTCCGTACCGATTCCGAGCTCGCGGATGTTCTCCGAACCGCAGGCCAGGCAGCGCTGCGGGATCGGTGATTGGTAGTCGCAATAATGACAGCGCAGCAGCCGTTCGCTGCGGTGCACCGCGAGCGCGACGCTGCATCGCGGGCATTGCGGCGAAACTCCGCAGACGCGGCAGACCGTCGCTCCGGCGCTTCCCCGGCGATTGACGAAAAGCAGGCTTTTCTCTCCCCGCGCGAGCCGTTCGCCAAGCGCCTGCACCAGCACGTTGCTGAAGATGCCGCGGTTGCCGCTCTCGAACTCTTTGCGTAGATCAACGACCGCAACGTCGGGCATCGGCTGCGCCGTCGCGCGCTCGCGAAGCTCCAACAAGGTTAGCTTGCCGGCGCGCGCCGCGGCGTAACTCTCCAGCGACGGGGTCGCGCTGCCGAGCACCAGCAATCCGCCTTCGCAACGCATTCGTTCTGCCGCCACGGCAACCGCTTGATACCGCGGCACCGACTCCTGCTTGTACGATGGATCGTGTGCTTCGTCTACGACGACGAGTCCCACCGACGGCAACGGCGCGAAGATGGCGCTGCGGGCTCCGACGACGACGTCGATCTCGCCCCGCGCGCACGCCTGCCACGCATCAAAACGCTCGCGTTCGGAGAGCGCCGAGTGCAGCACCGCGACTCGATCCCCGAACGCCGCTTCGAAACGCTGTGACGTCTGAGGCGTCAGCGAGATCTCCGGAACGAGTACGATGGCGCGCCGTCCCGCCGCGAGCACCCGGCGAATTGCCTCGACGTAAATCAACGTCTTCCCGCTGCCCGTGACACCATAAAGGAGCACCGGCGGATGTTCCGGGCGTTGCAACGCGCGCTCGATATGCTCCAAGGCTTCACGTTGCTCGTTCGTGGGCGTCAGCGACGCGGTGGTCTCGGCTGCGCCGCGCCGTTCCGTTGCCGGCCGCACCGAACGCTCCGCGATCGCGCCGGCGGCAATCGCGCGAGCGATGACCGCATTGCTGAATCCGGCCAACACGGCCTCGGAGCGCGCAACGCCGGGACGTTCCCGCACCAAAGCGGCCAGCGCCGAGGCCTTCTTTCCCGCCACCGACCCCGCCGCGGGCTCGAGGACCCGAACGCGGTATTCGCTGGTGCGGGGCTCGACCAGCGAGCGCCGCCGCTTCAAGGCTTTGGCGCGCACCAGGGCGCGCAGATGACGCAGCAACGCGGCGCGGTCGGCGGCGCGGCGCGCCTCCGCATGGCGCAGCAGCTGCTCGGCCGTAAAGCCTTCGTGCAGTTCACCCCAAATAAGCCGAATTAATCGCGGGGGGATCGAGGGGAAACGGCCGGCATCGGGCGCCGGCCCGGCGACCACGAACGAGTCGCGCACGTGCGGAATTGCGTCGGCCAGCACGACGGCACCGAGCGCTTCTCCCAGCGTACAGCAGTAACGTTCGGCGACAAAGCGTGCCAAGTGCAAGCCCACTTCATCGAAGGCGCGCGGGACTGCCAATCGCTCCAAAACGGGCTTTAGGGAGTGCTTCGGTTCCGTGACCTCGCGCACCGGCGAAACGATAAAGGCGACGACCTCCCGCGTTCCAAGAGGCGCCCGAATCACGTCCCCGACACGCAGCTCCAGCGATGCGGCATCGTAGCTCAGAGGCAGGTCGAAGCGCGACGAACGAATTGCCGGGAGCGCGTCAACGACGCGCACGAAAGCTCTCGGGGGGCCGGCGCAGCCGCCGGAGCACCGCGCGAACGCTTACGTCGGCGCATTCGACGCCGTATTCGACGTCCCCGATCGCGCGCGGCAGCACGAATCGCAACCGGCCACCGCGACGTTTTTTGTCGGCGCGCATGGCCTGCAATACGGCATCGGGTTCCAATGTCGTCTGCAGCGGCAATCCAAAGAGCGCGAGCAGCGTGATGACGCGCAGATGCGATGCCCGATCGAACCGGCCCGTTTGCAGCGCCAGCAATCCGGCCGCCCGCAATCCTAGAGCGACGGCCGCGCCGTGCGTGACGCGATAGCGCGACGCGCGCTCGATTCCGTGCGCAAAGGTGTGACCGAGATTGAGCGTCTCGCGTAAGCCCGCCTCGGTCCGGTCGTCGGCGACGATGGCCGTCTTAACTTTAATCGCCGCAGCGATGAGCTCGGCCCACGGCCACGCTGCATAAGGGTCTCCCGAAAGCTCTTCGAGCATCTCGAAGAGCTCGCCGCCCTCGATGACGGCGGCTTTCACGACCTCGGCCAAACCTTCCGGCAGCGCCTCGGCGGGCAGCGTCCGCAATGCATTGACGTCGCAAAAAACCGCAATCGGATCGTGAAAGGTGCCCGCTAAGTTCTTTCCGCCCCGCAAGTTCGCGCCGGT
>DATAPM010000191.1:0-9117 GCA_036265225.1 Vulcanimicrobiaceae bacterium | reverse complement strand
TCCGGAGACCTGCTCGATCAGAGCTCGATAACGTCGATCGTCAGCGACGTTCACCCCAACGAAATCTACAATCTCGCGGCGCAGTCGTTCGTACCGGCGTCGTGGAGCCAGCCGGTGCTCACCGGAGAGTTCACGGCGTTGGGCGTGACCCGCGTGCTGGAAGCGATCCGTCAAGTCGATCCCTCAATCCGTTTCTACCAGGCCTCGAGCTCGGAGATGTTCGGAAACGCCGTGCAGACGCCGCAGACGGAGCAGACGCCCTTTTATCCGCGCAGTCCCTACGGCGTCGCAAAAGTCTACGGACACTGGATCACCGTCAACTATCGCGAGTCGTACGGTCTCTACGCCTGCAGCGGAATCTGCTTCAATCACGAATCGCCGCGGCGCGGGAAGGAGTTCGTCACGCGCAAGATTTCCGACGGCGTCGCCCGCATCAAGCTCGGCCTCGCGAGCGAGTTGCGCCTCGGAAATCTCGACGCGCACCGCGATTGGGGATTTGCCGGCGACTACGTTCGCGCGATGTGGGCGATGTTGCAGGAGGACGAGCCGGACGATTACGTGATCGCTACCGGCAGAACGCACAGCGTTCGCGACTTCGTTCGCATCGCGTTCGAGGCGGCGGGACTCGGCTCTTACGAGCCGTACGTCGTCATCGATCCGCGGTTCGTGCGCCCCGCCGAAGTCGACCGTCTCATCGGCGATCCCGCAAAAGCCCGCAGCAAACTCGGGTGGGTGCCGCTGATGAGCTTCGAGGAGCTCGTCGCAACGATGGTCGAGGCCGATCTCGACCGGCTCTCGGTGCGCCTGCGGGCGTAGGCTTCGGAATCCGAAGTTGCGAGCGCTGGTAACCGGCGCCAGCGGTTTCGTCGGCGGCCATTTGGTCGAAGCGCTGCAGCGCGCAGGCGCGGAGATCTTAGCTTGCGGCGGCCCGCACGACGCGAGCGCCGGATATCACCCGATTAATCTTGCCGACGCGCAATCGCTGCGCGACGCGCTCGATTCGTTCCGCCCGACCGTCATCTTTCATCTCGCCGCGCAGACCTTCGTACCGGAGTCGCTGCGCAGCCCGGCCGAAACGTACGAAGTCAACCTGATGGGAACCGTGCGGCTTGCCGAAGCGGTGCGCGGTTATGCCGGCGGTCCGCGTCCGCGCGTTCTTTTTACCAGCTCCGCAGAGGTTTACGGCCGGCGCGAAGCCGGCGAGTTTCCGCTGCGCGAGACGCTCGATCTGCGTCCGGCGACGCCGTACGGCGCGAGCAAAGCGGCGGCCGAGACCGTTTTACTGGCGTACGCGCGCGGCTTCGATCTCGACGTGGTGGTGGCGCGAGCGTTCAACCATATCGGACCGGGTCAGGACGAGCGCTTCGTGGTGGCCTCGCTAGCCGAGCAGCTGGCCCGAGTCGCTAGGGGCGAAGCGCCGCACCTGCTTGTTGGAAACCTTGCTGCGGCGCGCGATTTTCTCGACGTTCGCGACGTCGTTGCCGCCTACGTCGCTCTCGCTTCAGAGGGCGAGCGCGGCGAAGTCTACAACGTTTGCAGCGGCAAGGCCGTAACGATTCGCGACGTTCTGCGCGAACTGATCGCGATCGCGCGCGTTCCGGTCGAGGTGCGCGAGGACTCACTGCGTTTTCGTTCCGCAGAGATTCCGCTCTATGTGGGCGATCCGCACAAGCTCCACGAGCGAACCGGCTGGGAGCCCGGCATTCCATTGGTACGTTCCCTTCGCGACGTTTATGCCGCCACGCAACGCGGCGCGGGAGTCGAAGGGCACCGCGCGTAAGGGCCAGGGATGGACGGCGAAGCCAAGCAAACGATGCGCGCTTTCGTTTTTAAGAATCGCGGACTGCTATTGAGCCTTCCGGCGGCGCTGTTGGCGTTACGGGGTAAGCCGAGCCCGTCGAGCGTTCGCATCGGTCTACCGGTTGCGATCGCCGGCGAGCTTTTACGTTGCTGGGCGGTTGGATATTCCGGAAAGACGACGCGCGACGACGCGGTGATCGCCCCGAAGCTGATTACGGCCGGACCCTACGGCCACGTCCGCAATCCACTCTACCTTGGAAACTTTCTTACCGCATTAGGCTTTGCCGTCGCCTTCACCGGAAAGAACTCTGCCCTCACGCGCACCATACTGGCCGGCGGCAGCCTCGCAGCCATGGCCGCGGTCTACGCGACGATCGTGCCCCACGAAGAGGAGTTTCTTCGCTCGAAATTCGGTGAGGCGTTCGATCGCTACCGTGAGGCCGTTCCGCGCATCCTTCCGCGGCTCGAAAGTATCGCCGACGGCGAAGGCACTTGGAAGCCCGATGCCATCGCCGGCGAGCGCACGACGCTGGCGCTCTTTGCAGCGATGCTCGTCCTCCTTCTCCGCAAGTGTCGACCCGACGGCGATTAACGCTCGCGCTTGTCGCGACCGCGCTGGTCGCGCTGCTCGAGTTTTGGGGAGGCATCACATCCCATAGTCTGGCGCTCACCGGCGATGCGTTGCACGTATGCATGGACGTGTTCGCATTGGGGCTGGCGCTGCTGGCGGCAATCGGCGCCGCGCGACCGGCCGATCCGCGGCGCACTTTTGGTTACGGACGAATCGAGGTGCTCGGTTCGCTGGTAAACGGAACGCTGCTGTTGGTCGCGACGATTGCGATCGTCTACTATGCCGTTCGGCGCTTTAGCGCACCCGTCGAGCCACAGGCCGTCACGATGACGGTCGTGGCCGCGATCGGCCTCGCCGTCAACGGCAGCGTCGGGGCGATGCTGCGCGGCGCCGGCCATCGCGACCTCAACGTCCGCGCGGCGCTCTTTCACGTGCTGGGCGATGCCATCGGCGCGTTGGCGGTGATCGTGGGAGGCGTGGCGATCGCACTGACACACCGTGCCTGGATCGACCCGGTACTGTCGCTCTTCGTCGCGGCAATCATCGTAGTCGGCGTCGTACGGCTGATGCGCGACGCCACCGACGTGCTTCTGGAGAGCGTCCCGGGCGACGTCGATTCGGAGCGTTTGGCCGACCATCTCGCCAAGATCGGCGGCGTAACCGGCGTTCACGACTTGCACGTGTGGTCGATCGGCAGCGGTTCATACGCACTCTCGGCTCACGTATTGCTCGACGACCGTCGCCTCAGCGAAGCAACGGAGGTGCTGCGCGAAATCGACGCCTGCGCGCAGGAACACTTCGGGATTGCTCACGTGACGATTCAATTCGAATGCGAGAGCTGTCCGGTCATCGTCCGGCATTGAGACTCGGTGCCGCGCTCGCAGTAACAGCACGGTGAACGCTATTAGCAGCGGACTGAAATTCGAACGGACTGGCTGGCTGCTCGCCGTCGGAGCGCTTTACGTCACGCTCGCCGTAATTTACATCTATCTCGCGTACTGGCGCTACATCATTTTCAGAGCGGGGATCGACGACTGCATCTTTACGCAGGTCGTCAACGGTACGCTGTCTGGGTTTTCCTCCACGATCGAGGGTTCGGTCAACCACCTTCTCATTCACTTTTCGCCGATCTTGGTAATAGCGCTGCCGTTTGTGAGGCTTTTCGATGGTGCTCGGGGCCTTATCGTGTTGCAATGCTTGCTTACCGCGGCGACGATAATCCCGGTTTGGGGAATTGCGGCCTCACGGTTTCCCCGGCCGTTCGCTTTCGCCGTAACGCTTGTGGCCGCTACCTATCCGGTTTTGAGCGCGGAGGCGGTCGGAGATTTCCATGAACTTGCTTTCGTTCCGCCGCTTGCGGCCGCGTTGGTCTGGGCGATCGATCGGAAGGCGTGGCGGCTAGCGATTGCTGCGGCGGCAATCCTGGTGCTGGTCAAAGAGGACCAGTTCGTCAGTTTGATATGTATTGGCCTAGTTACCGCAGCATTAGGCCGGAACGACAGAAGAATGCGGCTATGCGGCCTCGGCATTGCGTCGATAGGTCTAGGCGCAGGAGCATTTTATTTTTGCGTTTTGCGACCTCTGATAAATCCTCATTTCGAGTATTTTTCGCTGCACTACTACGAATGGCGGCGCTTCCCATCCACACCCGCAGGCTTCGCCGGCTTGTTCTCAACGTTACGACCTCAGTATCTTTTTGCGATCTTGTTGCCGTTAGCTTTCCTTCCATTGGCGTCGCGCTACATGTTATTTGCCGTACCGGGCTTGGCCGAGGTTCTTCTTTCGCACGAGGCGATCACCATGGTCTTGGGCGCCCACTATACGGCGACGTGGAGCGGTTATATATTGTGTGCGTTCGTCGATGGCTTATGGTTTGTCTATCGCCGTTCGGACGTTCTGGCAAAGGGTGCGCTGGCTTTCGCATTGTTGGCGTCTCTTTGGACGTCACGCTCTTATAGCCCGATCAATCCAGGATTTGCATTGTATCGCAAGCCAACGGTAGATGATTGGAAGCGGGAGTATGACTTAGGGACTCTGCCTGGGTCGGCCAGCATAGGAACGGGCGGATTCATCATCGGCCATCTTGGAATGTACCCTCGCGCGACGATCGCGATGAGCGATCAAGACTTCCTGATATTTGACGCTTTTAGCGACCCGGGTTTTTGGACGCAAACGATTCGCCAAAAGTCGCGCAACTAGTCAGGAGCGGTCTCTACCGTATCGTGCTGCGGCAAACGGGCATCGTCGTTTTGGCCAAAAAGTGATGTAGTCTAGACGTCCGGCCGCCCGAGTCCGAGCGTCGAGCGCGGCGCGGCGCAGGGCGCGCCCGAGCCACTGCGAAAGTGAGCCGCGCTATGAATACGAACTCTAAAACCGTCGTGCTGGGTATGGCTCGCACGCCATTCGGTAAACTCGGGGGAGCGCTCGCCCCGCTATCGGCAACGACGTTGGGTGCGGTCGCGCTAGCCGGTGCGATCGAGCGCTCGAAGATCGATCCGTCGGAGATCGAGCACGTTTCGTTCGGTGAAGTCCTGCAGGCCGGCGTCGGTCAGAATCCGGCGCGCCAAGTGCTCTTTAAGGCGGGTCTTGCCAAAACGGTCACCGCCGACACGGTCAACAAAGTTTGCGCCTCCGGTCTGCTCGCAGTCGTCAACGCCAAGCGCGCGATCGACGCGGGTGCTTTTGCCGTGGTTGCGGCCGGCGGAATGGAATCGATGTCGAATGCGCCGTACTTACTTCGCGACGCTCGCTGGGGCTATCGTTTCGGTGACGGCGCCGTCGTGGACGCGATGATTGTGGACGGTCTTTGGGATCAAAATTTCGGCATGACGATGTCGACGCAAGGAAGCAAAGTTGCCGGCGAGCTCGGCTTGACGCGCGAAGAGCAAGACACGTTTGCGTATCAGAGCCATCGCCGCGCGGGCGCGGCTCACTCGGCCGGCCACTTCGAGGACGAGATCGTCCCGGTTCGCGTCGCGAGCAAAGCGAAAGACAAGGTCGTCGTCGACCAGCTGCCGCGACAGGGACGAGTTCGTATTCCGGCATCGGTCGGGGCTCCGAGCCGCGTTTGGGAACACGAGCCTTCCGAGGAGTTCACCTTCGACTATGCCGCGTACGCCCCGTTCATCACCGGCGAGCATCCGCACACCGTCGTCGATCGCGATGAAGCGGTGCGCGGCGATGCAAGTCTCGAAACGATGGCGAAGCTTCGCCCGCTCGAGCGCAACGGTACCGTGACGGCCGGTAACGCACCGGGCGTCAACGACGGCGCCGCCGCGCTCGTTCTGGCCGATGCCCAGTATGCCGCCGAGCACGGTTACGAGCCGCTCGCTACGATCGTCGAGCACGCCACGGTCGCTTGGGACTCGCCCTACATTAGTTTGACGCCCGCCATGGCGGCGCGCAAGCTGCTCGACCGCGCGGGTCTGGAGATCAAAGACATTGCCGTATGGGAGATCAACGAGGCTTTCTCAGCCGTCGCCATTACCTCCGCGCGGCGTCTCGGTCTCGACGACGGCATCATCAACCAGTTCGGCGGTGCCGTGGCTATGGGCCATCCGATCGGAGCCTCCGGAGCGCGCATCATCGGCACGCTGATCAATCAGCTGCGCCGGCGCGGTGGCGGATACGGAATTGCGACGATATGTTCGGGCGGCGGCCAGGGCGACGCAATCCTCGTGGCGGTCTGATTCGGCCCATGTCGTTGCCGGCTCGGGGCTTATGTACCGAAGTAAACTGCCGTGATTGAGGCGGCGAGGGCTCAGTTCGAGTTGAGCTCCGAGCAGCGCGCGATCGGCGCGCTAGCGACAGAGATTGCGCAGCGTGAGATCGCTCCGCACGTTGCCGAATGGGATCGCAATCACGTCTTTCCTCGCGAGCTATACGGAAAGCTCACCGAGGCGGGTATCATGGGGATCCTCGTTCCCGAAGCCTACGGTGGAGCAGGTGCGGACTATCTCTCGTATGCGCTGGCGATCGAGGAGCTGGCTCGCGTCGACGCGGGCACGGCGGTTACGATCTCGGTTCATTCGATGATTTGCTCGGCAATTCTCGCGCTCGGCAACGCCGAGCAAAAAGAGCGATGGCTGGAACAGCTGGCCACCGCCAACGTCATCGCCGGGTTTGCGCTGACCGAATCGGATGCCGGATCGGACGCCGCCGCGTTGCGCGCCACGGCGCGGCGCAACGGCGACGGTTACGTTCTTAGCGGGCGGAAGCAGTGGTGCACTAGCGGCAGCTATGCCGGCCTGATCATGGGGATGTTCCGTACCGGTGGGAGCGGAGCGCGCGGCGTGAGCGCCTTTTTAATTGAAGCAAAGCTTCCCGGCATCGGCGTCGAGCGCGTGACCGAGAAACTGGGCATCCACACGAGCAACACCTGCGATCTCTCCTTCGACGACGTTGCCGTCGGTGCCGATGCGTTGCTTGGGGAAGAAGGCGAAGGTTTCGGTAACGCGATGCGCGCTCTGACCGCCGGACGAATCGGCATCGCCGCTCAGGCCATCGGAATCCTCGCCGCCTGCCTCGATGAGTCGGTGAAGTTCGCCAAGGAGCGCGTTGCCTTCGGCAAGCCGATCGGCGCCTTCGAGGGCGTTTCGTTCAAGATTGCGCAGATGGCCGTGGACCTCGACGCGGCGCGGCTGCTGACCTATCGCGCGGCGGCGCTGGCCGACGCCGGCGAACCCTTCGCGCTCGCGGCCAGTAAAGCAAAACTCTTTGCCTCGACGGCGGCGCGGAAGCACGCCGCCGAAGCGCTGCAGATTCACGGCGGATACGGTTACACCAGCGAGTTCCCCGTCGAGCGTTACTACCGCGATGCAAAGATCACCGAGATCTACGAAGGCACATCGGAAATCCAGCAGATCATCATTGCGCGCTCGCTCCTCGGCCGCCTGGATTAGCAACTTTCACCGGCTGCGACAGAACTAGCAAGGTGCTCCGCCTTGCCGTGAGCGAAACTGTGCGGCCGCGATGAATCTGATGGAGTATCAGGGCAAGGAGCTCTTCAAGGGAGCGGGCATTCCGGTGCCCCGCGGCCATCATGCGACGGAACCCGCACAAGTCGAGGAGTTCTTGCGCGAGCAGCCCGGCGAGTGGGTCGTCAAGGCGCAGGTGCTCATGGGCGGCCGCGGCAAGGCCGGAAAGATCAAGATGGCGAGCCATTTCGCGCAAGGGCGCAGCGTTGCCGAAGATATCATGGCGACGCCGATGCCGCCGAATCGTCAGAATCCAAACGGCGAAGCGATCAAATCGCTGCTCATTGAAGAACGGCTGGAGATCGTAAAGGAAGCGTACTGCGCGGTAACCATTGACCGCGCCGCGCGCAAGCCGGTCTTCATCGTGAGCCGTTTCGGCGGCATGGACATCGAAGAGGTTTCGGAGCACCATCCCGAGTCGATTGCGAAGTTTTACGTCGACACGGCGATCGGATACTCGCCGTTCATCGGTCGCGAGCTCGCTTTCCGGGCGCAGCTCGATCCGGGCTATCGCAAACAATTTCCCGCTATTGCCGGCGCGCTCTACGATTTGTTCTTCCGATTTGGCGCAAAGCTGGTCGAGATTAACCCGCTGGCATTGACCGGCGACGGCCGCGTGATTGCGTCCGATGCCAAAGTCGAGCTCGACGACGACGCCCTCTTCCGCAATCCGCGATTTGAAGCGTGGCGTACCTCGCTGCCGCTCGACGAGGACGAACTGCTCGCGGCACAGGCCGGGGTGGGCATTCGCAATTTCCGCCGGTTTCCGGGCAACGTCGGCACGATGGCCAACGGCGCCGGATTGGCCATGGCGACGATGGATGCGGTCGGCAATGCCGGCGGACAGATTGCCGACTTTCTCGACGTCGGGGGCGGCGCCAACGCCCAGCGCGTGCGCAACTGTTACGAGCTGGTCGTGAACAACACCGGCGCAACCGTTTTCTTCATCAATATTTTCGGCGGCATCACGCGGGGCGACGAGGTCGCGCGCGGCATCGTCGAAGCGATGAACCATACGAGGTCGCGCAAGATTCCGCTGGTCATCCGCCTGACCGGTGCGAATGAAGAAGAAGGGCGTCGAATTCTCGAGGAAGCGGGCATGACGCCGGTCGAGACGATGGACGAGGGCGCCCGCCAAGCCGTGGCGCTGGCAGCGAAAGGTTAGCGTCGTGTCAATCTTCCTCGATAAGAACAGTCGCGTGATCGTCCAAGGGATCACCGGTTCCGAGGGCTCGTACCATGCCGCCCGCATGCACAAATACGGGACGAATCTGGTCGGCGGGGTGACGCCGGGCAAAGGCGGTCAACGGACGCCCGAGGGATTGCCGGTCTTCGATACCGTGCGCGAAGCCGTCGACGCGACCGGCGCCACCCACAGCTGCATCTTCGTTCCCCCGGCGTTCGCCGCCGACGCCCTCTACGAGGCCCACGAGGCCGGCATCACGCTGGCCGTCTGCATCACCGAAGGCGTTCCGGTCCACGACACCCTCAAGGTGGTGGGCGCAACGTCGGGCATGCGGATCATCGGGCCGAACTGCCCGGGCCTCATCTCGCCGGGCAAGGCGCTGGTCGGCATCATGCCCGGCCATATCTTCAAGGAAGGGCGAGTCGGGGTGATGTCCCGGTCGGGTACGCTCACCTATGAGGTCGTCGACCTGCTGACCCGGGCTGGCCTCGGGCAATCGACCTGCGTGGGGGTAGGCGGGGACCCGATCATCGGCACGACCTTCGTCGAATGCCTGCGCGAGTTCAAGAACGACCCCCAGACCG
>DATAPM010000190.1:0-4815 GCA_036265225.1 Vulcanimicrobiaceae bacterium | reverse complement strand
AGGCCCGGCGATTTTCGGACGCACGTCAACCGAAGCAACCTTCTGCATGTCCGGATCTCTGAACTTGAAGACGACCTCCGGATCGGAGACCGGAAAGCCATCTTGATACTCGGTGCGCCGCCGTAAGATGAAGGCGTTGTTATAGAGGCGGAAGTCGGCGGTGTCGAGGAACATCACCTCGCGAATTCGCGGCCGCTGCTTGCTCAGATCGCGCGGCTTATACGAAACGCCTTTGACTTTCGCTGCGGCCTCGGCGACGAGCTCGCTGAATCCCGTGAAGCCTCGGACGGTCGCAAAGAAGTCCGGTTTGAGAATCAGCTTGGCGTCGAAGAACTGCACGCGATCCTGCGGGTTGCCGTCGGCATACGTGAGGACGGCGCCGTTGGTCTGGGGGTCCGAGGCGGCTACGCTTGCTTCCATAGGGCTTTACTATACTGACGAATGGCGGCCTTGGCCTATCCGGGGACGTCGATGGCTTCTGACCCGGGTATAGACGGCGTATGAGAGCAACCTGGAAACCGCACGAAAAACACGGGCGCCTTACCAAGCAGAGCGATTTGCCCGATAGCGTTTACGCCTTCCCCAAAGAGCGTAAGGAGCCGCTCACCGATGCCCGGCACGTCCGCAACGCCGTGGCGCGCTTCGATCAAGTGACCGGCGTTACGGATTCCGAGCGGGCCCTCGCCTTCGCCAACATCAAAAAAGCAGCGGCGTACTACGACGTGGATCTCTCCGAGAGTTCGTGGCACGATCTCGCTGTCCACCCGCAGCCCAATCGCAAGGCAGCTGCGCGGAAAGCCGTCGCGACGCGGAAGCGCAAGAGCCCGGCGACGCGTAAGAAGAAGGGATCGCGAAAGAGCGCATAATCTTCCTCGTCGGGAGGTTAGGACGATGGATAAGGTGCCGCACGAACACGTCAACGGAACCCTGCACGCGCACGAAGGCGACGCGCCGGGTCACTCCCACGATCATCTCCACGCTCACGAGCACTACGACGGAACCGTCCACGCGCACGAGCACAGCCACGACGGCGCGGATGCCGATCACCAGCACGAGCACGAAGAGGCTGCGCGCGATGCCTCGACCTAAGGGGTCGGGAAAACTTGGTCCGGTGAGATCGCTGCGGCTTCCCCTCGAACTCGACGACTGGTTCGAGCAGCGGTTGCGCGACGACGGCGCTCGCCCGGCGAGCGATATTCTTTTAGAGGCGGTACACGGCGGTTTGCGCTTGCAGCCCGGTTACATGACCCGCCAGCACCGCGCGCTCGGCGAGCTGATTCGAGCGGGCGACCGGGTTCGCTACGACTCGTACGTCCGCGCGCTGGCCGACTCGTTTGGGAGCGCGTACGTCAACCACGTCGAGGCGTGGCTCTTTGCCGATGGGACGCTTCCGTTCGATACGGGAACCTCGGCCATAGCTGGAGCCGGCGCTAGGCGATAACGCTGCAAGGCGTGGAAGCCCATCGAGGCAGACCACGCCAGCGCGAACGCGCCGACGATTGCAAATCCGAGCCAGCCGGCCGAGACGTTCGCACCGGCGATGCTGGTCAACTCGACGCCTCCGACGGCGACCGCGACCAGTACCGATGCCGACGTGATGGCGAGATTGTAGTAGAGCTTGCGTTCGGGCTTGAGAAAGGCCCAACCGTACGCGCCAAGCATGAGTATTCCGTCGGTCGTATCGATGAGTGACATTCCCGCGGTAAACAATGCCGGAAAGATCAAGATTGCCCAGACCGGCAGCCCTTTGCCGGCTTCGATCGCCGCGATGCCGAGGAGACCGACTTCGGTTGCGGTGTCGAAGCCTAGACCGAAGAGTACGCCGATAAAATACATATCGCGGCTGCGCTTCACTAAGCGCAGGAGGGGCTTAAAGAAACGTCCCAGCAAGCCGCGTTGATCGAGCGATTCGCTAAGGCTCACTTCGCAGAACGTTCCATCTCGTCGCCGCCGCAGCGATTGCACGATGTCGAGCAGCACGAACGCATTGATGGCGGCGATAATGAAGAGGAAGGCCGCCGAAATGCCGGTGCCCGCCACCCCCCAGTTCTCTAGATTCGGAAGGTGCGAGCGAATGCTTCCCGCGCCGAGCACGATGACCAGCGTCAGCAGCACCACGATGGTCGAATGCCCTAGCGAGAAGAACAGGCCTAAGCCGACCGGCCGTTGTCCCTCTTGCATCAGTTTGCGCGTGACGTTGTCGATCGCGCAGATATGGTCGGCGTCCACGGCGTGGCGCAAACCGAACGTGTAGGCCAGCAGCGCCGTGCCTAACAACAGCGCGTGCGGAGGAGAGAAGAAACGAAAGGCGGCGACCCAGACGAGCGCGTTGGCTCCAAGCAGGAGCGCGTATGTAACGGCAATCCTCGTGCGCGTGGAACTGGCCACGCCGCCCGCGTTCTAGGCTATGGGGGCCGGAACCGCCGCGTTTCTGTAGACAAATTCACGAGGGCGCGGTTTGTGCGAAGCCGGTACGGTCGCGCCGCGTCGCGTCTTGTGCCAACGCCTGCGACAGCTCTCGCCGAACTTCGGCGAGATAGGCGGCGTACGGCGCGAACCAGTTCCAGCCGGTAACGTGCGCCGGTGTGCGATCGCTCCAGTTTACCAGCAGCCGTTCCACGCGCCGCCGTTGCGACTCGCCCAATGCGCCCGCGCCGCGCACCGAGTGCAAAATGTTTTCGATCTCGCGAACGTCGCTGCCGACGTGCTCTCCAAGCGCGTATCCGTTTCTCGCGTTTTGAATCGACTCGCGATCTCCCAGCTGGGCGCGCGTTCGCGAGACGCACATCTTCAAGGCGTTGACGGCGCCCTTTCGGTCGAGAGCCGGCCACAGGGCGGCGGCCAGCTCTTCGTTGGCGGTGCCGCTATCGAAAAGTGCGAGCGCGGCGAGCAGCTCCAGCCCGCGGTCGGAAACGTGAAGGGTTTTGGACCCGCGCCGGACGTGGCCGCGGACGACGTCGACGAAGAGCCGGTCGTGACGCGCGCGCAGCGGCGAACGCGCCACGCGCGCGGCCAGGCCTTTGAAGATGCCGAAATCTTCCAGCTCGGGCGAATCCACGAGCAGCTCGATCGAAGTCTGCAGCGGAGGCGACTCGATCGACGCGGCGATCGTACGCGCCTCGAGCAGTCGCCGGCGTTGCTGGGGAGCAAGCAGCGCCGCGCAGACGCGAATGACGACGCGCAGAAAGTCGTTCTCGCTGCCATCAATGCGCTCGATGGCGCGATCCATGAGTGCGACGGCGCGATCGGGGTCGTATGAAGTTAGCGCCTCTTGAAGGTCGGCGAATGCCGCCGACTCGTTTGCATCGCCGTCCTGGGCGCCGCTGCCGGAGATGAGCTGCCGCGCCGCCGCAACACGATCGTCATCGTCGTGGAACCACGCCGCTTGCGCGACCGTACGCGCCTGCTCGACGATGCGTTCGCTAGGCCCCGTGCGTAAGGCCGAGGCGAGGCGCTCGTCGCAGAGTTTGCGGAGATCGTCCCAGTTGCCGTGCGTCATCGCTTTTGCCGCGGCGATCTGAGCGCGCTCCTCGTCGAAGCGCAGATGGCGCGCTTCGTAAAGCCCGGCCGCTTCTTCGACGAAGCGATCGGCATCGCCGAAGCGGCCTTGCTTAGCGGCGACGACGGCCGCCGTCATCAAAGCGAGGCGCTGCTCTTCGGGCGTTTCGCCCGATGCTGCCAGCGTGGCCAGGTCGGCGAGCGTGGCGCGCGCTTCACCCAGCCGGTCGACGTCGCTGGCAATCATCGCCCGCCGAATGCCGAGACGCCGGTAGAGTACCGGCGAGGCGTCGGGCGAGACCGCGCGCTGCAGCGCGGCGGCTTCTTCGTAGAGGCGCGCAGCGTCCGCAGTGCGCTGCCGGTACTTAAGCGTGGCGATCCACAAATTGGGGCGCGCCGCCAGCGACGCAACAGGAATTTTGGCGAGGGCTTCGACTAACCGCGAGGACGGCTGCTGCAGGGTTTCGAGCGAGAGGCGATCGAGCGCGGCCGCTGCGGCGTCGCCTTCGCCGGCAATGTTGTAGAGCTCCGCGGCTCGCAAGAAGTCGCCGAGGCGTTCGTTTCCTCGCGCCGCTCTCAAAACGTAATCGGCGAATTCGCTGCCGTGCCGGGCGCGCAGCGCGGCGAGCAGCAGCGGATGTAACGTATAGGTTCCGGATTCGTACGTAATGAAGCCGGGGAGACGCAGCAAGCCTTCGATAACCGGCGACGCGTGTGCGATGCCGCTGGCAACGGAGATATCTTCGAGCGTTGCGTGAGGAATAGCCGCGGCGGCCAGCATCGTTGACGTCATTTCTGCGGTCAAGGCCGAGAGCACCTCATTGACGAGATACTCGTGCAGATCGGTTGGCATCGCGCCGAGGCGGTCGAGGAGTCCGGCGAGGTCGGCTTCGTAATGCGCGATGCGCGCCAGCAGAAGCAGCGCGATCGGCCACCCTTGCGCCAAAGCGACGATCCGATCGATCGTCGGCTCGGCGAGATCGGTGCCCTCGAAGATCGCCGCAGACTCTTCGGCGTCGAGCTGGAGCTCGTCGTGCGAGAGCGTGAGCACTTGATGCGGCTCTAAGTAGCGCGCGACGTCGAGCGGCAACGGCCGGCGCGAACTCACCAGCAGAACGCGTTCGGCCGGACGCGCGGCGAGAAGATCTCCAATGAGGGCGAGCACGCCGGGCTGCGTCGCGATCGTATCGGCGCTCTCAAAAATTAAAAGCGCGCGCTCTTGGCGAAGTTTCCAGAACTCCAGGAGTGCCCGGCTCCACGCCGCCTCGCCGGCCTCGGTCGCGTGGAGCGCTAATCGGGTCCGCGCGATGGCTTCTC
>DATAPM010000189.1:0-10632 GCA_036265225.1 Vulcanimicrobiaceae bacterium | reverse complement strand
GCAAATCTTCAACGTATTGCGCGGCGACATGTCGCTAGTCGGCCCGCGGCCCGAACGCCCGGTGTTCGTCGACCTTTTCCGAACGACGCTCAGCGGTTACGATGAGCGGCACCTCGTGCGCCCCGGGATTACGGGCTGGTCGCACGTGCACATGCGCCGCAACGTGGACACGTCTGCCGCCGGCGAGCGGTTACGCTATGACTTGCAATATCTCCAGAGTTGGTCGCCCTATCTCGATGTGGCGATCTGTTTTCAAACCCTCTGCGAGTTCCTATTCCACCGGGCAGCATGAGCGCCGTACGCGTACTGCACATTCTGCCGTCGGTGAGCGGCTACGGTGCCGAGCGTCTCACCGTAGAGTTGCTCCGCCACTTATCGTCGCCCGAAGTCGATGCGGCACTGCTGACGGTCTACGAGCCTCCGGCCGGCGCCTCGGCAACGCTCCCTTTTCCGATTTTTCACGCCGCGCGTAAGAACCGAAAAGACCGGCTCTTTCTCTTTAATTTGGTCCGGGAAATCCGCCGGTACGCCCCCGACATCGTCCACACGCACACGCACGTGGGCAAGTATTGGGGACGTACTGCCGCCATCATGGCCGGCGTTCGGCGCATCGTGCATACCGAACATAATCCCTGTGATTTTCGCCGTACTCCCGCCGAGCGCACCGCCGACTGGCTGCTCGATCGCGCGACCTCGCGGGTCGTCACCTTCTTCCGCGATCAAGGCCGGCGCCTGAGCGAGCTCGAGCACCTGTCTCAGAGCAAGCTAGTCGTGATTCCCAACGGGCTCGTCTTTGCCGATCCGGTCAACGACCGCCGCTCCGCCCGTGGCCGCTTAGGCGTCACCGACAGCGAGTTTGCGATCATGCTGATCGGGCGCATGGAATACCAAAAGAACCACGTGCTGGCCCTGCGCGCATTCAGCGTGTTGAGCCGGCGAATCCATCCCCGGGCGATTCTGCTCTTTGCCGGAGCGGGCGAAAACGAAGTGATGCTGCGCGGATTGGCGACGGCGCTCAAGGTCGACGATCGCGTGCGGTTTCTCGGATATCGCAACGACGTGCCCGCGCTGCTGCCGGGTGCCGACCTCGTGTTGATGACGTCCTGGTTCGAGGGAATGCCGCTGGCGCTCCTCGAGGCGATGATCGCCGGCGTGCCCATCGTCACGACGCCCTGGCTAGGCGCGGCAAACATGCTGGGCGACGGACGATACGGCTTCTTGAGCTCCGATTTTGAACCGCTCCACGTCGCCGCCGAAATCGAACGCGCGATCGCGCGCCCAAATATTCGCCGCAGCGTCGCCGAGCGCGCGCGAGCTCACGTTCGCGAGCAGTATCACATGGATCGCATGGTCGACGCCTATCGCGACATGTACCTGCAGCTCTATAAAGCAGCCTCGTGAAAAAAACGGCGCGCCGCATCGTCGTCGTCACCTCGCGCTTTCCGTTCGGAAGCCAAGAAGCGTATCTCAGCGCCGAGCTCGAGGAATTGACGCAGTATTTCGAAGAGGTCGTCGTCGCTCCGGTTCGGCCGCCCGCGTCGCCGCCAAAGCACGCCGTGCCCGGCGGTATCGAGGTTTTGGCGTGGCCACTGATTAGCCGCAGGTTGCTCGGGCGCGCTTTTCGTCTGCTCAGAACGCGACCCAAGCCGGTCGCTCGGGCGATCGCGCAGGTGCTCGGCTCCCGCGATCCGGGGCGGGCCAAGAACCTCGCCGTAATCCTCAAGGCTTTAGCGCTCGCCGATTGGGCGATCGAGCACGACGTTGATCACATCCACGCCTATTGGACCTCTACGCCGGCAACGGTCGCCATGATCGCCGCGTTGATCAGCGGCGTCGCCTGGAGCGCGACGGCTCACCGCTGGGACATTTACGAGCGCAATGCGTTCGACGTCAAAGAGCGCAGCGTTTCGTTCGTTCGAACGATCTCGAGCCGCGGCGCTCGCGATTTACGCGAGCGCATGCCGCATCTCAACGGGCGCGTCTTGGAGATTGGACTCGGCACGAAATTGGATCCGCAGACGGTGCGAACGCGGCTCAGCTCCGATTTCAACATCGTCTGTCCGGCGGCGCTGGTTCCAGTGAAGGGCCACTCGACGCTGCTCGCCGCCGTCGCGCGACTTCGCGCGATGGACGTGCCCGTTCGCTGCACTCTCTATGGAAGCGGCCCGCTCCAAGAGCAGCTGCGAGCCGAAGCCGAGCAGCTCGACCTGCACGATGCCGTCGAGTTTGCCGGATTCGTTCCACACGAGCATCTGCGCGACGCGTACCGTTCGGGACGTTTTGCTGCCATGGTCATGGCTAGCCGCAGCGCCGGCGAGAAGATGATGGAAGGCCTGCCGGCCGCGCTGATCGAGGCAATGGCCTTCGGCGTGCCGGTCGTCGTTACCGATTCGGGCAGCATCGGCGAGCTCGTCGACGACCGCAGCGGTGCCGTCGTTCCGCCCGACGACCCCGAGCGCTTGGCCCAAGCGCTCTTAGATGTCTACCTCGACGCCGACGCAGCCGAAGTGCGCGCGCGGCGTGCCTACGCAATCGTTCGCGAGCGACACGACGTGCGCACACAGATGCGCGTTCTCGCCGCAGCGCTGCAACAAAGGAGTATGAGTTGAATATTGCCGTCATTGGTCTCGGCTACATCGGACTGCCGACTGCCGCACTCTTGGCCGAGGCCGGCCACCGCGTCTACGGTTACGACGCAAACGCGCGCCTGCGGCGCAGCCTGCAGAGCGGCGAAATCCCTAGCGCCGAGCCACCGGTTCGCGAAATTGCCGAAGAGGCGCTGCGCACCGGGCGGCTTCTCGTCGTCGACCGGATCCCGAGCGTTCACGCCTACATTCTCTGTCTTCCGACGCCGACTCATGAAGGCAAGCCGGACATGCGCTACGTGGAAACGGCCGCCGCGGCCGTGGCGAACGTCGCCGAGCCGGGATCGATCCTCGTGCTGGAGTCCACCGTGCCGCCGGGGGCTACCGACCGGATCTTCGCCCGAGCGCTCGAAGCGGCCGGGAAAAACATCGACCGTTACTGTATCGCGCATTGTCCCGAGCGCGTAATCCCCGGCGCCATCGTCACCGAGTTGCGCGCCAACGCGCGCGTGATCGGCGGGCGCGTCCCGGCCGATGCCCGCATCGTTGCCGATCTCTACTCGAGCTTTTGCCAAGGGCCCATCTCGCTCACCACGACGCGAACGGCCGAATTCGTAAAGATCGTCGAAAACACGTATCGCGACGTCAACATCGCCTTTGCCAACGAACTCGCTATCATCTCCGAAGAGCTCGACATCGACGTTTGGGAAGCCATCGGACTGGCCAACAAGCATCCGCGCGTCAACATTCTTGCGCCGGGGCCCGGCGTGGGCGGACACTGCATACCGGTCGATCCGCAGTTCTTATCCGACGCCAATCCGCTGGTTACCGAGTTGATTCAGGCCGCGCGCCGCGTCAACGACCGCATGCCCTATCGCATCGTGCGGCGCATTTCGGCGCTGGTCGAACCGGGCGCCGGCCGTAAAATCGCGTTGCTCGGCGCCGCTTATAAAGCCGACGTCGACGACGTCCGGGAGAGCCCGGCCGTTCGCATCGAGGCGATGCTGCGCGACCGCGGCTACACGACTGCGGTCTACGATCCGCACGTCAAGCAGTTTCATCGCCCGCTCGCTCGGCGCATCGAGGACGCCGCCGCCGGGGCCGACGCGCTGGTGCTGGTAACCCCGCACACTTGCTTCGAGAGTATTCGTCCGGAAGAGATGGCCGCGATCGTGCGCACACCGCGACTGATCGACACGCGTAACTTCTTCGACTCCGATCGTTGGCGCGAGTCCGGATTCGAATGTTACACGCTGGGCCGCTCGCTAGAGGTCGAGCCGGCTGCGACGACGGCGGTGGCGTGAATCTACGTCGCCGTCTGGCGCTCGGGTTTCCGACGAACTGGAATCACCGGCGCGGCTGGTCGCTCGAGGCCGTGCGCGACCCCGGCGCAGCACCGTATTTCATCGAGTGGGATCCGGGAAACGGCGTCTACGGGGAGGATTTCGCCGGAGCTCCGCGCGACGCCGGGGGCGCGCTTCTCAGCGGTGCGAGCCGCTGGTATCATCCGATACGCATCGCGCAGTTCGCCCTGCACCGATACGGCGTTTGGCAGTCCACCGGCAGCGCCGCAGCGCGAACCGACTTTTTCTCTCAGGCGTGCTGGCTGCGCGACAATCAACACGACGCCCCGGTGCCGGGTATCTACTCGTTCGATTTTCCGTGGGAGAAGTATGGCGCGCCCAGCGGATGGACGTCGGCGATGGGGCAGGGCGAAGCAATTTCGGTGTTGATACGCGCCGAGCATCGCCAACCCGGGTCGGGGTTCGGTGATGCCGCCATCCGCGCGGCCGAGCCGTTCCGCTCCGAGATCGCGAAAGGCGGCGTCGTATGGCGTTCGGGAACGGATGTTTTCTTCGAAGAAGTTGCCAACGCGCACGCCCCTCACATCCTCAACGGATGCATTTACGCTCTGTGGGGTCTTTGGGAACTCCATCAGCGTACCGGCCAAACTTGGGCCGGTGAGCTGGCGCAGCAATGCCTGCGGACCATCGTGGGGTGGCTTCCGCGCTTCGATAACGGATGGTGGTCGCTTTACAGCCTCATGCGCAGCGCCAGCGGGCAGCCGCACCTTGCGACGCTAAAGTATCACGAATTTCACATCGCACAGCTGCACGTGCTCTCGGCGATGTTCTCCGAGCCGCTCTTCGAGGCAACCGCTTCCCGCTGGGAAGCCTACGAGCATCGGCCCGATTCGCGGCGCCGCCTGATTCGCACCACGCTGCAAACGTTGCCCGAGCGGCTGCTCGGGCGTGACGGCGTACCCGGAGGAGCACGCGCTTGAAAGTCGCGGTCATCGCACATTTCTATCCGCCCGAGCCGGGCGCCGGAGCGCTGCGCGTTCACTCTCTCGTTCAGGCACTCGCCGCCGCCGGCAACGACGTTACCGTCGTCACCGCTTTTCCGTCCTTCCCACGCGGCGAATTCTCCCAAAGAAAGCGTCCCTTAATTCGCGTGGACGAGGAGGGTCGCGTGCGTACCGTGCGCGTCTTCTCGATGTTGATCCCCAAACTGCCCGGCGGAAGGCTTTTGCACTGGCTTTCGGCGGCGTTCTCTTCATCGCTTTATTTGCTGGGAACGCGGGAGCGGTTCGACGCAGTCGTCGTTAGCTCGCCCCCGATCACGGTCTCGCTGCCGGGCGTTGTGGCGGCCTGGCGCCACCGCGCGCGCCTCGTCGTCGACGTTCGCGACGTCTTTCCCGACCTCGGCGTCAAGATGGGCGTTTGGAAGGCCGACAGCCCGGTCGTGCGGACGCTGGAATGGCTCGTACGCAAGCTTTATCGCCGCGCCGATCTCGTCTCGGTCGTGACGCCCGCGGGAGAAGCGCAGGCGCTTCGGCGCGGCGTCCCACCGTCGCGCGTCGTTCTGGCACGCAACGCCTACGAATCGGTGCCGGCAATGTCGGCTCCGCCAGCGCGTACCAACGGTTTCACCGCCGTCTATGCGGGCAATCTCGGCCTGACGACTGACGTCGACGTGCTCGTCGACGCTGCTTCGCTGTTATCGAAAGATGGAGTTACGATTGAGATTATCGGCGATGGTGCGCAACGCACTCGGCTAGCCGACCGCGTAAGGAACGAGGGCATCGAGAACGTGCTTTGCAAGGGCAGCTTCCCTCGCGAAGAGGCCATGGCAATGGTTGCCGGCGCCGACGTTTCGGTCATCCCCTTGCGCGAGGGCTTAACGGAAAGCATTCCGACAAAACTCTACGATTCGTTATCGGTGGGCTGCCCCGTCATCGTCGTCGCCGACGGCGAAGCACACGATGAAGGAGCTTCTCTCGGCGCGATCTGCACGCCGGCCGGTGACGCTCACGCGCTCGCCGGCGAGCTTCGCCGCCTCTCGCTGCTCGACAAGACTTCCCTGCGCCGGCTCGGCGAAGAAGGCCAGGAACGAATCCGCATGCGTTCCGATCGGGCGGCGATCATGGCCGACCTCGTGCGCCGAATCACCGCGCTGGGAACGACCGAAGAAATCGCTGCGCCGATCGCCGCCGACGCTGCCCAAGGGGTTTGATCACAGGCGCCTGCGGAAACCACGGGCGACGTTCGGGAGCCTTCCACTTTTTTCCATCGATGAAAACTGCGTGCCACGCATTGCATTCGGGAGCACTACTCAGCGGCATCGGTTTGGCATGGAGTGGGTCCCTGGTTTCATGCGCCGGTGACCGCCCGCCATAATTTCGGATCCGTTGTCAAACGTCATCGCCGTTCCGCCAAACTCCCCAACGTTCTCTAGAGGATGACACGACGCTATTTCAATAGGACCCTTTTTCGCGCCGCGCGCACCCGGACAAACATGCAATCGCGACCATCGTCAGACTGACAATTAGGCTCGCCCGCTTCACTGACTCTCACCTCAACATGGCGTAAAGGCAGCAGACGATCTTTAGGAGCGCTACGACTACGAGCGCCCGTACACGCCGGATAGGGCGCGTCGTGCGAAGGGTTTAAGGCCGGGGGACGGCTGCGACAACGGCGTCAGAGGTTTCATCTGGCGAGCCGGTACGCCGACTGCAGCGTTGCGTACCAGCGCCACCATAGCGAAGATGAGCCACGCGTATTTGTATTGGAAGAGATCGATTGCGAAGGATACTACGACGATGGCTACCAGCGATGCTTCCATTACGATGCGATAGTCGTAGAGCTCGTTGTTACGGTCGACCGCGCGCAGGCTGAGAAACTGCATCGCGATAAATGCTCCGATCAGGGCTAGGCCGATCAACCCCAACTCAACGAGATAATGCAGCACGAGGTTATGCGCGGGTGAATCCCAGCCGTAAGGATATGGCTGATGGATCTTCAAATAATAGAGGTTGAACGCTTGCGTAAAGTTGCCGAGGCCATAACCTTGCAATAGGCGATGTTTGGCCGCTTCCAGCGCGACCGCCCAGATCGACGTTCGGCCCGATCCTCCGGTGTCCAGCGCGCTCGAAAAGCGCAGGAAGACCGACGTTTGCACGGTCGAAACCACGGCGACGACGGCCGCTATGGCGATGGCGAGCTTGAGCCGGTATTGCGAGCGCCAGAAATAGTAGGCTGCGATCAATCCCATGGCCGAGAGCCCCTCGCGGGAACCGCTATAGAGAATCGCCGTTACCAGCAACCCCAGAATGCCGACGCAAGCCAGTCTCGCGAAAAACGATCGGGTGCGCAACCCCCACATGCCGGCAATCGCCGCCGGAAAGATGAGCGCGTCGGAGAAGTGATTGGGGTCAATCTCGTATTGACCCACGTGAATTATCAAGCGCCGCGTCTGGAGCGATTCCTGCGCGAATGTCGGATCGTGCATGAACATGTGCGCACCGTACGCCGCCGCGCAGACGCCCCCCGCGACGATGAGCAGGAACAGCATATTTAGCTGGGCCCGTGAGATCGGGACCATCGTGAGAACGGCGTAGAGCAGCATCAGACCGGCGAAGGTCGCCATGCCGGCGAGTGCGACCTTTTGGTCGAGCGCCCAAAACGTACTGGCTAGCATCCAAAGGGCGAGCACGGCTAAGACGCGCAGCGGTGGCGATTCGAACGAGACGAGTCGCCGGCGCAAGACGTGTAGCAGCATGAAAGCTCCCGCAACCATTCCCAGCAGCTTGGTCATCGTTCCGAACGAGCCCGTGTTGAGCAGGTTGTCGAACGGCACCAGGAGCACGTATAGGCCGAAGGTCGAAGCGAGTGGCCAGCGCAGCGCGAGATAAATCACGACCGGTAGGAGCGCAAGCGCCACGAGTCCGATCGACATGAGGCTTGGACCGGTTACCAGCATTACCGCCGTGGAAACGGCAAAGAGCACCAGCGCCGCTAGCGCCGCGCGCGGCGCAAACTCAGACGACGTCATAGTAGCCATGCGAACACCTCCAATCCTATCGTCCCGCCGCCGCTAGGTCCAGGAGCGAACGTCCCACCAGGCGGGACCTACGGTAGGTTACGGGCCGCGGCCGCCCACGTAGACTGGCTAGGTGCCCCATGGATTCTGGCCGTGGCAGCTTGTCGCGGCAATGGTTCTGAACTGCGCCGTTCAAGCGTTGGCGATCGCGGCGTACTCCGCGCGCCTCGCCGGCGCGCGCTCGGGCCGCGTAGCCACCGCCATCTCGCTTTTCAATATCTTCGCAACCACCAGCCGGTTTGCCCAGATGCTCTACACGCCGATGCTGGGCGCGCTCTCCGATCATGCCGTGCCGGGGGCCCTCTCTATATACGAATGGCAGCTGCGTTTCATTATTTTCTCCGGAACGGCCGGCGCCGTTATCGGCACGCTGGCAATTCCAACGTTCGTGATGTTTTATCTGCGCGCGATTCGATCGCTCGAGCGCAACGGCAGCATTCCTAAAGCGGCGCTGGCGATCTTTAGACCGGCGACGGTCGCTGCGGTCATCGGCGAAGTGAAGTTCAGCATGGTCACACGCTGGCGCGACATATCGTTCAAGCACGTACCCAAAGATATTCTCGTGCTCAACGTCCTGGTCACGGCGGTTTACGGTGCGGGAATTGTGGCGGCGGCCTACGCCAGCGTGCTGCAGCCCGCTGCTGCGCGAACCGCGGTGCTCTCCAGTGGCCTAGTGAACGGCTTCGCCACGATCGCCTACAACATCATCGTCGATCCGGCCTCGGCACTGCTTACCGATCGAGCCGTTCGGGGCGAACGCTCCGTGGACGACGTCAAAGGTTTGGTGACCGGGCTCTCCCTCACGGCAATCCTCGGACTGCTCTTGTCGCAGTTGCTGCTCGTTCCGGCCGCGATCTTTATCGGGTGGGGCGCAAAACTCATCAGCGGCCACTAAGACCCGCGCCCGCATTTAGTGGCCGGGCACGCGCTCCGCGTGCGGCAACGCCAGCACTTCGAAATCGGTGATATGAATCGCCGAGAGTGCGGAGAGGTCGTGTCCATCCCACGGATTCGAGCCGTCTAGCGCCACCGAATTGTAGAGCTCGTTCTCGCGCGCCGTGTCGGCAAGATAAATGCCGTAGCGCTTCATCGCGCGTGCGATCGCCGCACTCTGTGGACCGAAGCGCGAGATGTCGAAGTCGGCCCGCAGCCGAAGACGTGCACCATAGGGAAGGCGATACGCCGAACCGCCCTTATACGCGATGCCTTCGGCGTCGCTCGCCGGCCGCACGAAGTTCCACTGCGAAACGGTGCCTGCCGGCGCGGCCCAGTTTAAAGCGTGGTTAATCGAGCCGCTCGCGACTTCGTCCCAACGAACCATGCCGGCATAGAGCGAGAGACCCGAGGCCATGGCCGAAGGATTGCCCGGTGCCAGCGGAACGAACGGTGCGCGCAGGTTCCACCAGGCGCCGCTATACGCCGAGAACACGTTGGCGGTAAAGCTCGTGTTGTACGTTTCGTAGAGTCTGCAGCTCTGGGTCTGCACCACGATCGCGTGTGCGTCGCTCAGCGGCTCGACGCGAAAACTCGGGCTCCAAGGAAAAAGCGCGTCGAACTGGTGGTACGGCACCTTCTGGCGTACCCGGTAGGTCGGGGTGCCGTTGTTCGCCAGGTTGACGAACTCGACCGGGTCGGGTGCGATCCAAAACCCGCCGCGGCTTCCGGCATCGGCCATCGCCGTGACGTATCGGCGGCTTTCGGGATCTGCGGGAGCGCCGGTTACTGGGGTCGCGTAAGGCCCGCTGCCGCCGAAGAGTCCGCAGCTCAGAAGCCCTGCATTGGTCATCGCCGCCAGCGTCCAAACGGCAGAGAGCATCGTTTACCTCAGTGCACGAACTGAATCGTCGGCAGCTCGAGAACGTCGAAATCGCTCATCTTGACCTGGCTCAATGTAGAAAGGTCTGCTGAATTCCACGGGTTGCTGCCGTCCTCGGCGTTTGCGAAGTAGAGACCGTTGGCGGACGAACCGGTGTCGGAGAGATAGACGCCGTACGTCTTCATCGCAATAGCAACCATCGTGGCCTGCGGCCCCCAGCCCGACGTGCTGAACGACGCTTTGAGCCGGAGACGAGCGCCATACGGCAACTGGTACGAGCTGCTGCCGTAGAACGGCAACCGGTCGGTATCGCTCGCCGGTCGTACGAAGCCGTACTGCGACACGGTGTGGGCGATCCCGTCCCAGTTCAGCGCATGATCGATCGCGCCGGATTGGTAATCGTCCCACCGGACCATTCCGGCGAAGAGGGAGAGCCCCGATGCCATCGAGGACGGGCTTCCGGCTGGGAGCGGCACGAACTTGCGCTTTAGATGCCAGTTCGCACCGCTGTATGCACTCAGCGTGTCGACGTAAAAGGTCGTGCTGTAGGCCTCGTACAGGCGGCAGGTCTTCGTCTGCACGACGATCGCATGCGCGTCGCCACCGGGCTCGATATAGTAGCCCGTCTTCCAAGGGTAGGGGACGGGAAACTGGTGATACTTGGATTTAGGCTTGACCACGTGCAGGCCCGTCGAGTCATCGGCGAGATTGATCTGCTCGATGCCGGTCGACGCGTAGAATCCGTACGTGTCCCCGGCTTGAACGACCGAGTTGATATATGACTGGCTATTCGGATCGAGCGGCGCATTAGTGACGACCTTGTTGTACGTCTCCTTGTCGCGAAACGCC